>JANQLT010000162.1 GCA_028280455.1 Kiloniellales bacterium | reverse complement strand
TTCGCTAAGCCTCCACAGCCCTCTCCCCCGTCGGGGGAGAGGGATGCGCAGGCTTGGTGAGGCGCAGCCGAGCCTAGCCGGAGCCGGGTGAGGGGGCGGGTCGTTCCCCTTGGACAGCCGGCAGGTCGTCAGTCGTCGAAGCGGCGGCTGAGCGGGTTGGCGGTGGCGGGCCAGTAGCCCTTGTCGATCGCCTTGCTGCCCTCGAAGACGACGAAGCTGCGCCGCCGGTAGTGCGGTAGCGGCCGGGCGATGGCGTCCAAGGCGGCCGCGTCCTCGACGGCGACGAAGAACCAGGGCCGGTCGTCGGCCGTCCGTCGGGCGCTCCAGGCCCGGGCGGTGGCCGGGCCCTCGAGCATGGCGGCGACGGCCTCGGCGTGGCTGAAGGGGCCGGCCTCTTGGCGCAGGGCCTCGATGTCCTCGCTGCGGCCGATGGCGAGCACGGCGACACCCTTCAACTCGTCGGGCTCGGCGTCGGCGGTCTCGGGCCGGCGTTGCAGGAGCCGCCCGGCCAGGCGGCGCCCGGTCTCGGCGATGGCGCGGTCGTCGCTCGGCAGGACCAGGACGGCTTCGGGCGCCAGGGTGGTGTCGCGGAAGATCGGCGGGCTCTCGCCGGGCAGCAGCTCGCGGAAGATCTCGAAGTCCGGATCCAGAGTCACGGTGCGGGGGCGGCCTTGCAGGGCCAGCTCGACGTCCTCGGTGGCCCGCTCCAGCCGCAGGGTGTGGCGCTCGTCGCCGGCGTCGGTCTCGACCAGGACCGGCAGGCTGAGGCGGTAGGGCGGCGTTTCCTGGCCGATCCGCAGGGTCAGGCCGTTGCCTTGCTCGCTGGGCTCCGCAGCGAGCAGTGCGACCTGCGGCGCGTCGGCGCGCTCCAGCCACTGCTCGAAGAACCAGTCGAGGTCGCTGCCGGTGGCGGCCTCGAAGGCGCTCTGCAGATCGCTCCAGGCGGCAACGCGGAACTTCTGCGCGCGCCAGAAGCGCTGCAGCCCGGCCGCGAAGGCCGCTTCGCCCAGCTCGGCGCGCAGCATGTGGAAGAGGAACGCGGCCTTGTCGTAGCCGATGACCTGGGCGGCGTCGTGCCGCTTGGTGACGAAGGCGGTGACGGCCGTGCGGCGCTCGGGCGCGAGGGCGGCGAAGTTCTGCAGCCAGCCGAGGCGCATCTCGCGCGCCGCCGGCGCACCGCGGTCCTCGGCCAGGGCGTAGTCGGCCATGAAGGTGGTCAGGCCCTCGGCCCAGTTGCCTCTTCGATAGTTGACCGCGACGGCGTTGCCCCACCAGTTGTGCAGCACCTCGTGGGCCAGCGAGCGGCCGCGCATGAAGGGCAGGGGCAGGACCCGGCGGCCGACGTAGGTCAGGTTCGGAAAGCCGAGACCGACGGGCAGGGGCGCCGAGACGACGAAGAAGTCGGCATAGGGGTAGGGGCCGACGATCTCGGCGTAGCGGCGGACGTAGTCGGCGGAGGCCTCGAGATAGGTCTCGGCCAGGCCTTCCAGCTCCGGGTGCAGGTAGGTGCGGACCCGCAGCCCGTCGCTCCGGCGCTCGGCCACCGCATAGGGCCCGACGAAGAGCGACGGCGGCTCGGCCGGATAGTCGGCCGCGAAGCGCGCGCTATTGCGGGACTCGTCGAGCCTCTCGTCGACCAGCCGGCCCGTGGCGGCCGTGCGGTAGGCGGCGGGGACCGCCACCGTGAGGTCGTATGTGATCCAGTCGTCGCCCAGGTCGGCCATCCAGGCGACGCCGCCGGGCAGGTAGACGCCCTCGGGGCCGGCCAGGGCGCCGCGGGCGCCGCCGCGCTGCTCCGCCGGCGGCAGGGCCGGAATCCTGCCTGCCAGGCTCAGGTCGACGGCGCCGCTGCCGGCCTCGGGGGCGTCGAGCAGGAGCCGGTCGCCCCGCCGCTCGACCGCGACTTCCTCGCCGTCGAGCTGGGCATCGATCACCGCCATCCAGGGCGCCAGGCGCAAGAGAATCGTGCCGTCGTGCTCGACGGTGAAGCCTTGCCGAACGGTGAGCGCGCGGCTGTCCGGTTCCACCGTCACCGTGAGGTCGTGCGCGACGAGCGCCCGAGTCTCGGCATCGGCGGGCGTGGCCAGGACCGGGACGGCGAGGCACAGGGCCGCCGCGAAGAGGGCGCGCGGCATCGCCTCTAGTCGAGCTTGGAGGGGAACTCGGCGATCAGGCTGTGCCGCTCGCCGTCGCGGTCCAGCTCCAGGGGCAGGAGCGTGCCGGGGGCCTGCCGCTGGATGATCTCGATCAGCTCGGGTACGCGGCCGACCGGGACGCGCGCCGCCTCGAGGATCACGTCGCCCGGCTCGAGCCCGGTCGCCTCGGCGACGCTGCCCTCGACGACCTCCAGCACGCGCACGCCCTTGTCGCTCTGCTCGATGACCACGCCGAGGCGCGGCTTGGGCGGCGCCGCTCCGAGCACCGGGTGCGCGGGCTCGGCTTCGACGACGAAGACCGCGTCGGCCAGGTCCGGCGCCGCGGCGTCGCAGATCGACCCGCTCTCCATCGGCAGCAGCACGGCGACGTTCTCCTCGCCGAGGTCGGCGAGCTGGTGCGGCACGCCGTGGCCATGCTCGACATGGCCGCGGCCGACGATGCCGACCACCAGGGCCTCGGGGTCCTCTCGGCTGGCCTCGAACAGCGCCTCGGCCATGGCCCGGTCCCAGGTAAGCTGCGCCTCGACGAAGCGGCCGAACTTCTCCTCGCCGAGGATCTCGGCGATCTCCGCCTCGTCGATCGCCTCGGCGATGTCGCCGCCGGCGCGGTGCCGGCGCTTCTGGGCGTAGACTTGCGCCAGGCTGCGCCGATAGGCCTCGCTGGCCGGCGTCGGGTCCGAGACGCCCTCGCGCTCCGCCTCGGGGACGGCGCTCCAGCCTTCGTCGCCGACCCGCGAGACCAGGCCCCGGTCGACGTTGAGCGCGATCATCGGCAGGCGGTTCTGGCGCACGAAGTGGAACAGCGGCGCGTAGAGGCCGTAGTCGTAGCCCCAGCTCTCCTGCCAGCGGGCCGCCGTCCGGAAGCCACTGTCGGTCAGGCGGCCGGCCGACCAGTCGTCCAGCGCGTCCTGGCGGGCGCGCGGAAACATCTCGAAGCCGACGGCCAGGGCCGGGCTGTGGGCGCGCAGGCCCGCCAGGGTGTGGAGCTGCCAGCGGTGGTCCTCGCGGCTGGTGTGCGACTCGCCCAGCAGCACGATCCGCTTGCCGGCGAGGGCCGGGAAAAGGTCCTGCGGCGCCAGCGTCTTGCCGCTGTCGGGCTCGAGCCAGGCCCCGACGCTCCGGCAGGCCTCCGGGGCCCTGGCGGTGCTCTCGACCGCCGTCAGAACCTGCAGGCCGGCGAAGACCAGACCGGCCACGGCCACGACAGCCAGCGCCGGCTTGAGCGGGCCTTCAGGGCTGAATTGCAAATATTTCATCGTGTTATCGGTCGCTTCGGGTGTTCTGCGCGACGTTGGCGGGGCCCAACGCCTCCCCATGACATGGCCGGCGGGGCGCCGCCGTCAAGAGGTCTTGATGCGCCGGAAGCGGGCGCCGCCATCACGTTTGGTCGACAAGAGAATGCAGGTGGTGGCGAAAGCCAGAACGTAGGTCCGTCTCAGTATGCTGCAGTCTACGCCGGCGGCGCGACGGCGGATCACAGCCGCGCAGCCTGCCGAGGTGCCGTGGGCGACCCTGATGACCTCGGGGCTGCTGTCGATCGCCTTCCTGCCGTTCCAGTGGCAAGATCTCCAGAGCCTCATGCGCGCCGGCATGTAGGAGGCGGCCAAGAGAAAACCGGCGGAGCCTTGAGGCCCCGCCGGTCCGGAAGTCCGATCTGGATGGTCGTATCGTCGCTTACAGCTTGACCCAGTCGAAGGGCAGACGGCGCGCCGTGTAGAAGGCCTCCTCGGAGACCTTGGCGTAGCTGATCGCCTGGCTGCGGAAGGCGACGATCGAGGACAGGACCTCGGTGCTGAGCGGGTCTGCCGCCGCCAGGTCGCCGATCACCTGACCGGCCAGGCCGCCCAGGCCGGAGAGCACGCTGTCCGGGAACTTCTTCAAGGTCACGCCGTGCTCGTTCACCAGCGTGTCGAGCGACTTGTTGTTGTTGGCGTTGAACTCGTTGAGCACGTAGGCGTTGGCGTAGGAGTTGGCGGTCTCGACGATGGCCTTCAGCTCGCTGTCCAGGCCTTCCCAGGCCGAGAGGTTGATGAAGTTGTCGAGCAGCGTCGCCGGCTCGTGCCAGCCCGGGTAGTAGTAGAACTTGGCGCTCTTGTAGAGGCCGAAGGCCAGGTCGTTATAGGGCCCGACCCACTCGGTGGCGTCGATCGCGCCGGAGGCCAGCGCCGGCGGGATCTCGCCGCCCGGCAGGTTGACGACGTTGCCGCCGGCCGCCTTGACCACCTCGCCGCCGAGGCCCGGGATGCGCATCTTCAGGCCCTTGTAGTCCTCCAAGGAGTTGATCTCCTTGTTGAACCAGCCGCCGGCCTGGACGCCCGTGTTGCCCGAGGCGAAGAACTTGCAGCCGAGCTCCCTGTAGACCTTGTCGGCGATCTCCTGACCGCCGCCGAACTGCAACCAGGAGTTCTGCTCGGCGACGTTGAGGCCGAAGGGAATCGAGGCGATGAACTGGCTCGCCGAGACCTTGCCCTTCCAGTAGTAGGGCGCGCCGTGGCCCATCTCGAGGGTGCCGCTGGAGACGGCGTCCATGGTCTCGAAGGGCGGCACGATCTCGCCGCCGCCGAAGACCTCGACCGTCAGCTTGCCGCCGGAGGCCTTGCCGATGAACTCGGCCAGCTTGTTGGCGCCGGTGCCGAGGCCGGGGAAGTTCTTCGGCCAGGTCGTCTGCATGCGCCACTGCATGGCGCCCTGAGCCAGCGACGGCTTGGGAAAGCTCGACGCGGCAGCCGTCGTCGCGGCGATCGCGACAGTGCCGGTGCCGGCCTTCTTGAGGAAATCGCGACGCTTGACGCCAGCCTCGGCGGGCCGACTCTCGCGCCTCTTTCGAATGGACATGTGACCCCGTCCTCCCTGTTCTTTGCTGGGTCCGGTCAGCCGTGTTTCCCGGCAGAGCCGCGTCACCGGCCGACGATCGGGGCGAGAATAGGGGGCCAGGGGGGGCCGCGCAACATGACAGCGCTCCGGCCCGGCCGCCGACGGGCAGCCCGGAAGCCGCGGAATCCCTAGCTTTCGATCGGCTGCCAGCCCTTCGGGCCGAAGCCCTCGGCGGGCTGGAAGCGGGCCTTGTAGGCCATCTTGCGGGCGCCGCGGATCCAATAGCCCAGGTAGACGTGGGCGAGGCGCCGCCGCCGGGCCTCCTGGATCAGCCAGAGCACCATGTAGGTGCCCAGGCTGCGCGCGGCGAGGTTCGGCTCGAAGAAGCTGTAGACGGCCGAGGGGCCGTCCTCCAGCCAGTCGCTCAGGCAGGCGGCGACCAGCCGGCCCTGGGGGTCGCGGAACTCGGCGACCCGGGTGTCCAGGCAGGTCTCCTCGACCATCGCCCGATAGTCGGCGAAGCCCATGCGGGCCATGTCGCCGTCGCCGTGGCGGGAGCGGATGTAGCGGGCGAAGAGCCGGTACTGCTCCTGGGTCGCCCGGGCGCCGCACTCCTCGACCGTGAGTCCCTGGTTGGCCGCCAGGGCCCGCTTCTGCGACTTGCTGGGCTCGAAGGCCTCGGCGCGGACCCGCACCGCCACGCAGGCCTGGCAGGCATGGCAGGCGGGCCGATAGGCGAAGCTGTGGCTGCGCCGGAAGCCGGCCCGGGACAGCAGGTCGTAGAGCCGCCGGGAGCCGGGCCCCGAGATGTCGGTCAGCAGCTTGCGCTCGAGCCGGCCCGGCAGGTAGGGGCAGGGCGTCTCGGCCAGCACGTAGAAGGCCTGCGGCTGCGCCAGCCGCGCGGCGGCGCTCTGTCCGTCGGGATGCATGCCGCTGCTGTCCATGTCCGCTAGCTTGCCTCAGTCCCGGCGGGCCCGTCCAGACTCCGGACGGCCCCTGTCATGCTTGGGCCAGGCTCGGTGCTTGAGACTGCTCGCTGGCGGCATTCTCGAAGCCGAAGAACTCGATGCCGAGGGTGTTGGTGAAGTCGATCAGCTTGCGCTGGATCCAGTCCAGTTGCTCGTGCAGGCCGCGCTCGATCGTCGTCTCGATGGTCTGCCCGGCGAGCTCGGCGCGCAGGATGTCGAGCTGCTCCATCGCCTCGTTGCCGACGCTCAGGCCGTAGATGTGCCGCAGGTCGGTCAGGGTCCGCTCGATCAGCTCGATGCAGGCGACCACCGAGCGCGGGAAGTTCCGGTTGTACAGCAGGAAGCCGGCCACGGTCGCCGGGCTCATGCCGGTGGAGTGCACGCGCCGGAAGGCATGGAAGCCCGAGGCCGAGCGCAGCAGCGCGTTCCACTGGCTGACGTCGATCGGCGTGCCGACCTGCGTCGGCATCGGCAGGAGCTGGTGGTACTTGACGTCGAGCAGGCGGGTCGCCTGGTCGGCGCGCTCGACCAGCCGGCCGAGCTGATAGAAGTACCAGGCCTCGTCCCGGTAGAAGGTGCCCTCGGTGATGCCGGTGTGGGTCTGGCAGCCTTCCTTGATCAGCGCGCAGAGCCGCGCCAGGCGCGGCTCGCTCGCCTCGACGCTGCTCATGGTGCGCAGGCGGTTGTGGAAGGTGTTGAGCTGCACCCACATCTCGGTGGAGATCAGCGGCCGCAAGGTGCGGGCGTTCTCGCGGGCCGCGGAGACGCAGGACAGGATGGAGGAGGGGTTCTCGCGCTCCAGCACGTAGAACTGGATCACCTTCTCCGCCGTGGCCCGGCCATGGTTCTCTTCGAAGCGCTCGTGGTCGGCGTTGAGCTGCAGCACCGGAAGCCAGTTGCTGCCGCCGCGGCTGTCGCGGCTGAAGGTCTCCTGAACGTCGAGGATGCGCGCCAGGTTCTCGGCCCGCTCGACGTAGCGCGCCATCCAGAAGACGGCCTCGGCGTAACGTGACAGCAGCCTGTTCAAGAGCTTCCTCGCCCCCTTTTCGACCAGTCTGACGGCGCACCGTGGCTCTGTCTAGGTCGCCACCTACTCCAACACCCAGGTGTCCTTGGAGCCGCCGCCTTGCGAGGAGTTGACGATGATCGAGCCTTCGACCAGGGCGACGCGGGTCAGGCCGCCGGGCAGCACCCAGGTGTCGCGGCCTGTCACGGCGAAGGGCCTGAGGTCGACGTGGCGCGGCTCGATGTGGCCCTCGATCAGGGTCGGCGAGACCGAGAGCTTGACCATCGGCTGGCTGATGTACTTCTCCGGCTCCTTCTCCAGGCTGGCGCGGCAGTCGTCGAGCTGCTCGCGCCGCGCCCGCGGGCCGATGGTGATGCCGTAGCCGCCGGACTCGCCGACCGGCTTGACCACCAGGTCCTGCAGGTTGTCGAGGGTGTACTTCAGGCCGTCGGACTCGCGGCAGATGTGCGTCTCGATGTTCGGCAGGATCGGGTCCTGGTCCAGGTAGTAGCGCATGATGCGCGGCATGTAGGCGTAGACCGCCTTGTCGTCGGCGATGCCGGTGCCGACGGCGTTGGCGAGGCCGACCTTGCCGGCGCGGTAGGCGCGCATCAGGCCCGGCACGCCCAGCATCGAGCTCGGCTCGAAGACCTCGGGGTCGAGGAAGTCGTCGTTGATCCGCCGATAGATCACGTCGACCGGCTCGAGCCCGGCGATGGTGCGCATGTAGACGCGGTCGTCCTCGTCGACCAGCAGGTCGCGGCCTTCGACCAGGGGCACGCCCATCTCGCGGGCCAGGAAGATGTGCTCGAAGTAGGCCGAGTTGTAGGTGCCCGGCGAGAGCAGCACGACCTGCGGGTCGAGCACGCCTTCCGGGGCGATCTCGCAGAGGGCTTCGTGCAGCTTCTGGCCGTAGTTGGAGACGCTGCGGATGCCGATGGCGTCCATCAGGTCCGGGAAGGCGCGCTGCATCAAGTGCCGGTTCTCGACCACGTAGGAGACGCCGGAGGGCGTGCGGCCGTTGTCCTCGAGCACGCAGAAGACGCCGTCGTCGCCGCGCACCAGGTCGGTGCCGCAGATGTGGACGTAGGTGCCGTGCGGCACGTCGAAGCCGCGCATCTCCGGCCGGTAGTTCTCGTTGCCGAGCACCAGCTCCTCGGGCACCACGCCGTCCTTGAGGATCTTCTGGTCGTGGTAGATGTCGTGCAGGAAGAGGTTCATGGTCTGCACGCGCTGCCGCACGCCGCTGTCGAGGACGGACCAGTCGGTCGCGGAGATGACGCGCGGAATGACGTCGAACGGCAGGATGCGGTCGATGGCGTCCTTCTGGGTGTAGACCGTGAAGGTGATGCCGAAGTTGTAGAGCTCGAGCTCGGCATCCCGCGCCCGGTTCTCCAGCTCGTCCAAAGCGAGCCGGCTGAGCCGCTCGCGGATCGGCAGCGTGAAGTCGGCCTTGTGCTCGGGGCTGCCGAACATCTCGCAGAAATAGCCTTGGGGGTCGTAGCCGGTGAGCGGACTGCCCGCGTCCGAAGCGGTCATGAGCCTCTGTTCCCGTCGCTACCCTGCCGAGGGCAGGCCTCGGCCTTGAAGACGGGATTATGACAGTGCCGATGGGCCCCGGGCCAGAGTCTTCCGGGCACCGGTGACAAGCTGCGCCGCGGTCGGGCTCAGGTCGGCTGCACGACCCGCTGAGGCGCGGTGATCTGGCTGTGCCGGACGCCGACGGTGCCGGCCAGGAAGTCGTGCAGGGTCCGGCGCCGGTCGTTGAACAGGGCGACGGCCAGAATCAGGAAGGTGGTCAGGCCGACCGTCGTGTAGAACAGCACCGTCTGCAGGAAGGCTTGGACATAGTCCGGGCGCCTGCCGGTCCAGGTGCGCAGCTCGACGTCGAAGACGCGCATGCCGGGTGTCATGCCCGTGCTGCCGATGAAGTAGGTGTGATAGGCCGTCGGCAGGATTGCCAGAACGATGATCTTGAGCGGCAGCAGCAGCCCGAGGGAGAGCACCGCCAGGAGACTGAGCAGGAACCAGGCGGCGGCCAAAAGGACCGCGATGGCCACCACGTCGACGAGGTAGGCGGCGGCCCGGCGCCACATGATCTCGTCGTAGAGGTCCGGGTCGTCGAGCGGATCGGGCGGCATGTCTTGCCACACCGCGTCCCGCAGTTCCGTGCTCGGCAACGACAGCTTCATCGCGGCTCCCCGCCTTGGCGCGCAAGGGCTTGCTGCGCTAGGTCCCTAGAGAAGATGGGGGTTTCATCCGCCCGTCTCAAGGGCGGGGCCGGCCAAGGCTATTCGTCGGACTTGAGCAGCGAGCGCGGCTCCAGCTCGGGCTTGGCGGGCTTCGCTGGCGCGGTGGCCTCGATCGGCTCCTCCTTGACCCGCGGCAGGGCGTTCTCGCGCAGCAGGGTGATCGAGATGCGCCGGTTCTCCGGGGCGAAGGGATCCTCTTCCAGCAGCGGCTCCTGCGCCGCGCGGCCGGAGACCGAGACGATGCGCTCGTCCGGCAGGCCCTCGGCGATCAGGGCGCGCCGGCTGGCGTTGGCCCGGTCGGTGGAGAGCTCCCAATTGGAATAGCCCTGGTCGTTGCGATAGGGCGTCGCGTCGGTGTGGCCCTTGATCGAGACCTCCTGCGGCAGGTCGGCGATCGCCTTGACCACCAGCGCCATCAGCTTGCGCGTGTGCTCGTACATCTTGGCGCTGCCGAGCGGGAACATGGAGTACTTGGCCTGGTCGACGATCTGAATGCGCAGGCCTTCGGGCGTGCTCTCGATGATCAGGCTGTCGGCCATGTCCTTCAGCTCGGGCACCTCCTCGATCGCCTGCCGCAGCTCCCGCTCGGCGGCATCGAGCTGTTCCTGCTCCTCGATCGCCAGCATCTCCTCGATCTGCTCGCGGTCGAGCAGGGGCGGGGCCTCGTCCGTGCCCGGTCCTTTGCCGGCCTCTTCGGCTGATTCGTTCGGCTCGGTGACCGGCGTGTCGGCGGGGATCGAGATGGTCACGTTGACCGCCGAGCGGTCGCGCGCCATGACGCCTTCGTCGCTGAGCGTCTTGCCGCTGAGCACGCCGCCGCCGCCGCTGAAGTTCTTCGACACGCTGGCCGGCGTGAAGTAGTCGGCGATGCCCTGCTTCTGTTCGTCCGTTGTCGCGTTGAGCAGCCAGAGCAGCAGGAAGAAGGCCATCATGGCCGTCACGAAGTCGGCATAGGCGACCTTCCAGGCGCCGCCGTGGTGACCATGGCCGCCCTTCTTGACCTTCTTGATGATGATCGGCGCATTGCCGGCGGCTGCCATGACTCAGAGCCCTCGTGCTGTCCCGCGCGCGCCGATCAGCCGACCGGCGGCAAGGCCTGCACCGCTTCTTCGACCTCGTAGAAGGTGGGCCGGTCGTGGGACAGCAGGCTCTTGCGGGCGAACTCGACGGAGACCGCCGGCGCGCAGTCGTTCAGGTGGGCGAGCAGGGCGGCCTTGATGCAGAGCATGTATTTGCCCTCCGCCTCGTAGCCCGTCTTGGCCTTGTTGGCGATCGGCGCCAGGAAGCCGTAGGACATCCAGACGCCGAGGAAGGTGCCGACCAGGGCGCCGCCGATCAGCTTGCCGAGGACTTCCGGCGGCTCGGTGATCGAGCCCATGGTCTTGATGACGCCGAGCACGGCCGCGACGATGCCGAGCGCCGGCATGCCGTCGGCCATGGTCTGAAGCGCGGCGGCCACCGACTCGTGCTCGTGGTGGTGGGTCTCCAGCTCCTCGTCCATCAGCGCCTCGACCTCGTGCGGGTTCTCGACGCCGAGGGTGATCATGCGCAGGTAGTCGCAGAGGAAGGCGACGGCCGCCTTGTCCTTCATGAACTCCGGATAGGCGGTGAAGAGCGAGCTCTGGTCGGGATTCTCGACATGGGCTTCGAGCGCCAGCGCGCCCTTGGTCTTGGCCAGCTTGAGGACCTGGTAGAGCAGGGACAGCAGCTCGATGTAGCTCTTCTTCGAATAGCGCGAGCCGCTCATCGCCTTCTTGAAGGCGCCGCCGGTGGCTTTCAGGATCGCGCCGGGATTGCCGATGATGTAGGCGCCGACGGCCGCACCGCCGATGATGACCAGCTCGAAGGGCTGCCAGAGCACGGCCAGCTTGCCGCCCATCGCGACGTAGCCGCCCAGCGTACAGGCGAAGACGACGATGATGCCGATTATGAGGCCCATGAACCCTCCGTTGGCGGCCAACCCGGTCGCCAGGCCGCGACCACGAAGGGACCATGACTTCAGTTAAGAAGTCGTGTAGCCGGGCCTCTTGCGAGGCCCACAAGTCATTCTCAAGGCAGCAAGAACTGCCTCGGAGAGCGTGGTGACAGGGACTTCACAATCATTCTATCGAAAGCGTTAACGGGGACGGCTCCGATTGCAACAACCCGTTAACGCGGCTGTCGCGGCGGCGTCACGGAATCGGCTTATGCGGTGCGCTTTAGCGCCATGCTCACCGCAAAGAACTTCACCTACGCCTTCCCCGACGACGCGCCCTGGCGGCGCGGCCTGGTGCGCTGCATCGAGCACCTGACGGGCAAGCCGAAGCTCTGGCGGCTCTACAAGGCCTATAGCGAGGATTCCGCAGCCGCGGACTTCTTCTACGAGGCCGTCAGCCGCCTCGAGCTCGAGGTCCAGGCCAACGTCAGCGGGCTCGACGCCCTGCCGACCCGCGGCCCGCTGATCATCGTCGCCAACCATCCCTATGGCGTGATCGACGGGCTGGTGCTGGGCTACCTGGTCTCGCGGCGCCGCGCGGACTTCCGGATCCTGGTGCACAGCGCGCTCTACAAGGTGCCGGAGGCCCGGCCCTATCTGCTGCCGATCGACTTCGCCGAGACCCGCGAGGCGACCCGCACGAACCTCGAGTCCCGGCGCGCCGCGCTCAAGGATCTCGCCGCCGACCGCTGCATCGTCATCTACCCCAGCGGCGGCATCGCCACCGCGGCCAATCCCTTGCGCGGCGAGGCGACCGACCTGGAGTGGAAGACCTTCATCGCCCGCATGGTCCACCAGTCGCGCGCGCCGGTCGTGCCGGTCTACTTCGAGGGCCAGTGCAGCCGGCTGTTCCAGGTCGCCAGCCACGTCAGCATGGACCTGCGCGCCTCGCTGTTCTTCCGCGAGGCGGTCAAGCAGATCGGCGGCGTCATGCGCGCCCACATCGGCCAGCCGATCCCCTACGAGAGCTTGGCGCCCATCGCCGACCGCAAGGCCCTGACCGAGCACCTGCGCGAAGCCACCTACGCCCTGCGGCCGCCCAAGGAGCGCCGAGACGGGCCCGGCCAGGCCGCGCCCGCCGGCCGCGAGTCGAGCCTCCTCGACAGTAGCTGGACCGAGACCATCTACGAGCCCGCCGCCCGCGCCCTGCCGGACTGGGACGGCGTCGTCCCGGGCCCGCTCTACCCGCGGTGACGCGGCTCGGGCGATTGCAAGGTCAGCGACCAACCTACCCCTCACACCGTCATGCTCGGGCTTGACCCGAGCATCCATCGGGCCGCTGCTCCTTTTAGGAGGTCCTTAGTCCAGGATCTGGCCGGTGGCGCCATGGACCCTCGGGTCAAGCCCGAGGGTGACAATGGTGAAGGGCCGTGAGGAGCGGCCCTAGGCCAGGGCCTGCTCCAGGTCGGCGATCAGGTCGGCCTCCTCCTCGATGCCGACGGACAGCCGCACCAGGGAGTCGTCGATGCCGAGGGCGGCGCGCTTGTCGGCCGGGATCGAGGCGTGGGTCATGATGCCCGGGTGCTCGATCAGGCTCTCGACGCCGCCCAGGCTCTCGGCCAGGGCGAAGATCTGCACCCGCTCGAGGAAGCGCCGGGACTCCGCCAGGCCGCCCTCGAGGATCGCCGTCACCATGCCGCCGGGCGCGCGCATCTGGCGGTCGGCCAGGGCCTTCTGGGGATGGCTGTCGAGGCCGGGATAGTGGACCCGGGCGACCTTCGGGTGGGCTTCGAGGAAGGCGGCGACGGCGGCGGCGTTTCGGCAGTGCCGCTCCATGCGGATCGCCAGGGTCTTCAGGCCGCGCAGCGCCAGGAAGGAGTCGAAGGGACCCTGCACCGCGCCGACGGCGTTCTGCAGGAAGGCGAAGCGCTCGCACATCTCCGACTCGCGGCCCATGACGATCACGCCGCCGACCATGTCGGAGTGGCCGTTCAGGTACTTGGTCGCGGAGTGCATGACCATGTCGAAGCCGAGCTCGATCGGCCGCTGCACCCAGGGCGAGGCGAAGGTGTTGTCGCAGCAGGTGGTGACGCCGCGGCGCCGGCCGATCTCGCCGATCGCCTCCAGGTCGACCAGCTTGAGCAGCGGGTTGGTCGGGCTCTCGACCCAGATCAGCCGCGTCTCCTCGCGGATCTCTGCCTCGACGCGGCTCGGCTCGGTCATGTCGATGAAGCTGAAGGACAGCCCGGCCGACTCGCGCCGGACGTTCTCGAACAGCCGATAGCTGCCGCCGTAGACGTCGTCGGCGCAGATCACGTGGCTGCCGCTCGGCAGCAGGTCGAGCACGGTGGCCATGCCGGCCAGGCCGGAGGCGAAGGCGAAGCCGCGCGCACCGCTTTCCAGATCGGCGATGCAGCGCTCGTAGGCCATGCGCGTCGGGTTCTGCGAGCGGCTGTACTCGTAGCCCTTGTGCACGCCCGGCGACTCCTGGACGTAGGTCGAGGTCGCGTAGATCGGCGGCATGATCGCGCCGGTCGAAGGGTCCGGCGCCTGGCCGGCGTGGATCACGCGCGTGGCGAAGCCACGGCGGTTGGCGCGGCTCGCGGTCGGTCGGTCGTCTGGCATGGGACTCACCTCGTGGCTCGGCGCGATGGCCGACTGGGTCTCAGACTAGCAGGCGCGCTGGCCGCGTCCAGCCGACGCCGGCGCTTGCGCGCGGGCCGGCAGGAGAGTCTCCAGCCGCTCGACGACCGCGGCGGTGGGGATCGCCGCCATGTCGATGCCGCCGAAGGCTTGGGCGCTGAGCAGGCTGCCGTGGCGGGTCAGGGGCGCGAACTTCTCCGGGTCGGTCGGGCCGAAGAGAGTCAGCAGCGGGACATCGCAGGCCGCGAGCATGTTGCCGACGCCGCTGTCGTTGCTCAGCGCCGCGCCGAGGCGTCGGCCGAGCGCGATGGGACGCAGGGGCGAGAAGCCGGGCAGCCGCTCGGCCATGGCCTGCTCCGGAAAGACCGCCTGCGGCAGGGCGCTGCGCAGCCTCGGCAGCCATTCCGCCTCGTCCGGCCCGACAAAGAACACCGGCGTGCCGCCGCGCGCCGCGTGCCACTGGCCGACCTCGATGAAGCGCTCCAGGGGCCAGCATTTGACGCGGCGGCCGGCGCCGGGTGCCAGCCCCAAGTAGCTTGGGCCCTCGGGCAGCAACTCCGCGGCCAGGGCCGCGAGGTCGTCGGGAACCGTCAAAGCGACGGCATCGACGTCGGCCTCTCGACCGGCGGCCAGCTCCAGCAACAGCAGCAGGCGCTGGGCGACGTGGCGCGTTCGCTTGAGCGACGATGTCGGCCGGCGGTCCGACAGCAGGTAGCGCCCGGCCGAGGTGATGAACAGCCGGTGGCTGATCCGTCGGAGCGCCAGGCTTCGCCAAAGCGATGTCTGGGTATCGACGAGGATCTCGAAGTGATCCTCGACCGGCGGTGCCCGGAAGACCGCGCGACGGCCGCTCAGCAGAGCCGGGCAGACGCGAACCTCGTCGAGCAAGCCCTCGACCAGGGGCGCCAGGCTGCCGCGGAAGACCGTCTCCTCGCTGGTCAGCCAGGTGATCCGGTGGTCCGGAAAGAGCGCGCGGGCGGCGCGGACGACCGGCAGCTTCTGCAGGCCGTCGCCGATGAGCTCGCGACCGGAGTAGATCGCAAGCGATGTCATGGCTTCAGGATCACTTCATCCGCCGGCGCAGGTAGTTCAGCAGGTCGATGCGGGTGATCAGGCCGGCGAAGGTCTCGCCCTCGAAGACGATGGCGACCAGGCCGCTGTCGAGGATCGGCGGCAGGGCCGACAGGGGCCGGTCGGCCTGGATCGTCTCCAGCTTGCTCGACATGGCCTCGCGCACCGGCTCCTGGAAGCGCGCCTCGTCCTCGACGACTTCCATCATGATGTCGTTCTCGTCGACGATGCCGACGACGGCGCCGGACTCCTCGATCACCGGGAGCTGGGAGACGTCGTAGAGCTTCATGCGGCCATAGGCGGTCAGCAGGCTGTCCTCGGGCGCGACCGTGACGATGGCGCGCTCGTCCTGGCGCCGCGAGATGATGTCGCGCAGGTCGCCTTCGCTGTCGCGCTCGATGAAGCCCTGATCGATCATCCAGAAGTCGTTGTACATCTTCGAGAGGTACTTGTTGCCGCTGTCGCAGACGAAGGTGACGACGCGCTTGGGCTCGCTCTGGGCGCGGCAATAGCGCAGGGCGGCGGCGATCAGCGTGCCGGAGGAGGAGCCGGCCAGGATGCCCTCCTTGGCCAGCAGCTCGCGCGCCGTGGTCATGGCCTCGCGGTCGCTGATCTCGTAGGCGGTCTTGACGCCTTCCAGGTCGTTAGCGTTGGGCGGCATGAAGTCCTCGCCGATGCCCTCGACCAGCCAGGAGCCGACCTCCTCGGCGAGCTCGCCCGTCTCGACGAAGTGCGCCAGGACCGAGCCGACCGGGTCGGCCAGCACCATTTCGACGTGTGGCGCGACCTTGCGGAAATAGCGCCCGAGCCCGCTGATCGTGCCGCCGGAGCCGACGCCGCAGACCACCGCGTCCAGTTGCTGATCCATCTGGGCCCAGATCTCCGGCCCGGTGGTGGTCTCGTGCGCCAGCGGGTTGGCCGGGTTGGCGAACTGGTTGACGTAGATCGCGCCGGGGATCTCGCGCTCCAGGCGCTCGGCGACGTCCTGGTAGTAGTCCGGGTGGCCCTTGCCGACGTCGGAGCGGGTCAGGTGCACCTCGGCGCCCAGCGCCTTCAAGTGGAAGATCTTCTCCTGCGCCATCTTGTCGGGCACGACGATGATCAGCCGGTAGCCCTTCTGGGCGGCGACCAGCGCCAGCCCGAGACCGGTGTTGCCGGCGGTGGCCTCGATCAGGGTTCCGCCGGGCTTCAGGCGGCCGTCGCGCTCGAAGGCCTCGATCATCGAGCGGCCGATGCGGTCCTTGATCGAGCCGCCGGGGTTCTGGTTCTCGAGCTTGAGGAACAGCCGGCAGGGCCCCCGCTCGAGCCGGGTGACCTCGATCATCGGCGTGTTGCCGATACTCTCCAGGACGTTCGAGAAGACGGGCGCGGTGGCGGACATGGCCGGGACTCGCTCTTTGGGATCGGCAGCCTATCAGGCCGCTACCGGGGATTCAGCCCCGCAGGCGGGGCTCACTCGGGCGAAAGCACGAGGCGGGCATCGGGCTCGGCCGGCGCGGCGAGGGTCAGGTAGACGCCGTCGCGCCAGCGCTCGGCCAGGCCGAGGTAGTGGGGCGAGAGGGGGTGGCCCGACTGGCCGGTGGCGATCATGAAGCGGGAGCGGTCGAGGTCGGCCAGGTCGTAGAGCGCACGCAGGCCGGGCCCGTGGACATGCTCGAAGCGCCGCTCGTAGGGCCCGCCGAAGGGCGCGCCGCCGCGGTTGACCGTGATGGTGCCGCCGTCGGTGCCGAGCGGCCGGCCGACCAGGTGGCGCAGCACCGGGATGCGGTCGAACAGGGGATGCGCGAGCCGTGCGCGGTGGGCTTCGCCCCACCGCCAGGCGCCGCTGTCTTCGCCGTAGGTCTCGCGCAGGTCGCTCAGCGCTTGCGCCAGCGCGTCGGCGACCCGCGCGGCGCAAGTCTCCGTCGCGGCGGTCGTCACGTCGTCGCACCAGGCCTGGCCCTCGCTCAGGATCTTGTCGATCAGCACCGGGTTGGGCACGGCGAAGTCGGCCATCTCCGGGCCCAGCTCGTCGGCCAGCAGGGCCCGGTTCACGGCGTCCAGCCAGGCGGCGAAGATCAGCGGCTCCGGGCGCCGGCGGTCCATCTCCCGGTCCCAGGCCGCGAGCCTCTCCAGGGCGCCGTTGCGGCTGCCGGCTTCCTCGGCCAGGGCCAGGAAGCGGTCCAGCAGCCACTCGGCTGCCATCGATCGGATGTCGAGCTGGATCCGCCGGTTGTCCTCCAGGCTCGCCTTGTCGAGCTCGGCCAGCAGCGTCTCGATGCGCGCCGCCCGGTAGGGGTTGCGCCAGTCGCGGTTGATCAGCCGGTCGTCGCCGTCGTCGGCGATGCGGTTGTTGGCGGCCACCAGGCTGCCGTCGGCCGGGTCGCGGGTCTGCGGCAGGCGCTCGAAGGCCAGGCTGCCGTTCCAGTCGTAGGCGCCGCTCCAGCCCGGCACGGGCCGGCGCCCGTCGCCGCCGGCGCGCTGCGGCACGCGGCCGGGCACGACCAGGCCGATGGTGCCCTCGACGTCGGCGTAGATGACGTTCTGCAGCGGGCTGTGGAAGTGGCGCATGGCGGCGAGGAAGTCGTCCCAGCCGCGGGTGCCGTTGAGGCCGGCGAGGGCGTCGGCGGTGCGGTCGTCCGCCGCCAGCGCCGACCAGGCCAGGCTCATGACTTGGTTCGGCTCGAGCAGCTCGGCCAGCTCCGGCCGCAGGTCGGAGATCACCGGCCCGTTGCGCGTGCTGCGGACCACCAGGGTCTCCGGCTCGTCGCCGCGAATCGCGATGCTCTCTTCGCGGGTCTCGAAGGGGCGCGGCCCCTCCGGCGTGTCGTAGTGGTCCTCCAGGCCCTCGCTCAGGCGCTCGATGAAGAGGTCCTGGGTATCGGCTTCGGTCGTCGTGAAGCCCCAGGCGCCGTGGCCGTTGTGGCCCATCACCACGAAGGGGCCGCCGGCCGCCGTGGCGCCGGCCTTGACGCCCGCCGGCGTCTCGATGCGCGCCAGGTACCAGTGGCCGGGGGCGGAGAGCCCGAGGTGGGGATCGTTGGCCATGATCGGCGCGCCGCTCTCGGTCCGCGCGCCGGACAGGGCCCAGGAGTTGGAGGCCTTCTTCGGCGCCAGGTCCCAGGTCAGGACCTCGGCCAGCCGGCGGGCATCCGCCGCCGGCGGCTGGAGGAGGGCGCCGACCCGCTCGATGGCGACCGGCGCGTCCGTCGGGTAGTCCGGCCAGAGGAAGGCGATCTGCTCTTCGCTCAGGCGCTCGGCCAGGCGCAGGCGCAGCAGCTCCTGGCGCCAGTTGCCGGAGAGCTGCAGGGCCATCAGGCGGCCCCAGACCAGGCTGTCGGCGGGCCGCCAGGGCTCCGGCTCGTAGCGCAGGATCAGGAACTCCGGCGGCAGCGGCCCGCCCGGCTCGGCGATGAAGGCGTTGACCCCGGCCGCGTAGGCCTCGAGCAGCGCCCGGGTCTCGGCCGAGATCGCCGCCAGGTTGGCCTCGGCGGTACGGTAGAGGCCGAGGCCGCGCATTAGCCGGTCGAGCCGCAGGGTCGCCGCGCCGGCCACCTCGGACAGCCGGCCGGCGCCGGTGCGGCGCATGAAGTCCATCTGCCAGAGCCGGTCCTGGGCCTGCGCGTAGCCCAGGGCGAAGGCGGCGTCCGGGCCGCTGCCGGCGCGGATGGTGACGATGCCGTCGGCGTCGCGCAGGATCTCCGCCGGCGCCGCCAGGCCGGCGACGGCGACCTCGCCCTCGGTCTGGGGCAGGGAGCCGCGGGCCCAGAGCCAGGCGCCGCCGGCCGCCAGCAGGGGCAGGAGCAGCAGCACCGCGAGCAGCCAGAGCAGGCCTCGTCGAAGACTTCGTGCCGTCATGGCGCCCTTGTAGCCAAGCTCCGGCCGGCCCGCACGCGGGAAGCCCCAGGCAGAATGCGGACAGGCGGTCGATTTTGCTGCAAAGACTTAAGGATGAGGTGCTAAGCTTCCAAGTGCATCGATGCAGGGGCAGCCCGTTCTTCGTCGCAAGCCCTATCGGCACCCTGGCCTCGCGTAAGATCTTCGCACCCAGGATGCACGGCAGACGGAGCCGGGCTGCTCATCGATTCGGCGCCGGAACGGACCCGGCGAGGCGGCCCTAGCCCGCGACCTTGAAGGTCCCCGCGTAGCGCTCGCGCAGCAGGTTCTTCTGGACCTTGCCCATGGCGTTGCGGGGCAGGGCCTCGCAGGCGAAGACGCGCTTCGGAACCTTGAAGCCGGCGAGTCGCTCTTTGGCGGTGGCGATGATCTCTGACTCGTCGGGCGATGACTGGCCGTCGGCCGCCGTGACCACCGCCGCGACCGCCTCGCCGAAGTCCGGGTGCGGCAGGCCGATGACGGCACTCTCGCCGACGCCGTCGATCTCGTCGATCACCTGCTCGACCTCCTTGGGATAGACGTTGAAGCCGCCGGAGATGATCAGGTCCTTGGCGCGGCCGACCAGGTGGATGTAGCCCTCGGCGTCGATCTTGGCGAGATCGCCGGTGACGAAGAAGCCGTCGTCGCGGAAGGCTTCGGCGGTCTTCTCCGGGTTGCGCCAGTAGCCCTTGAAGACGTTGGCGCCGCGCACCTCGAGGTCGCCCACCGCCTCGACGCCGAGCGCCGCGCCGGCCTCGTCGACGACGCGCGCCTCGACCCCGGGCAGCGGCGGGCCGACGCTGCCGGCCTTGCGCACGCCCTCGAGGGGATTGGAGCAGTTCATGCCGGTCTCGGTCATGCCGTAGCGCTCCAGGATCCGCTGGCCGGTGCGCTTCTCGAAGGCCGCGAAGGTCTCCGGCAGCAGCGGCGCCGAGCCGGCGATGAAGACGCGGATGTTGCGGCAGGCCTCGGGCCCGAAACCCGGCGCCGCCAGCAGGCGGGTGTAGAAGGTCGGCACGCCCATCATCACCGTCGCCCGGGGCAGCAGGCGGACCACCGCCTCGGCGTCGAAGCGCGGCAGGAAGAGCATGTCTGTGCCGTTCAGCAGCACGCAGTTGATCGCCACGAAGAGGCCGTGGGCGTGGTAGATCGGCAGGGCGTGCAGCAGCCGGTCGCCGGGCCGGAAGCCCCAAGATTGGTGGAGCGCCTGGGCGTTGGCGGCGAGGTTGCCGTGGGTGAGCATGGCGCCCTTGGAGCGCCCGGTGGTGCCCGAGGTGTAGAGCATGGCCGCCAGGTCGTCGGCCGCGCGCGGCACGCAGCCGAAGTCGCCGTCGAGGGTGGCGGCCTCCTGCTCCAAGCTGCCGGCGCCGCCGGCATCGAGGGTCATCACCCGCTTGCAGCCGGCCTCGGCCGCCAGGGGTGCCAGCTCCGCCTCGCGGCCGGGATCGACCACCGCGACCGCCGGCGCCGAGTCCTGCAGGAAGTAGGCGACCTCGTCGCGCCGGTAGGCGCTGTTGAGCGGCAGGAAGACGGCGCCCGCGCGCAGGCAGGCCAGGTAGAGGAACACCGCCTCGGGGCTCTTCTCGACCTGCGCCAGGACCCGGTCGCCGGGCGCCACGCCGAGGTCGCTCAGCAGCCGGGCATAGCGCCCGGAGCGGTAGGCCATGGCGGTGTAGCTGTAGATCCGGCCCTCCTCGGTCTCGATGAAGGTGGTCGAGGACTCGGCCGGAAAGCGGCTCTGGAACAGGGCGAAGAGGTTGTCGCTCAAGGGTTTAGCCTTCGGGGACGGTGGCGGCCGGGGCCGGCGGGGGCGGTCGCAAGGATTTGGCAAGCCTGCTGCTTTTTGATGCTCGGCATGGTTATCGGAAATGTGCTGGATTGTCTCAATCCTGTGATTGTCTCAATCCCGAGATTGCGCGCCGGCGCCCCGAAGTGATGATTCCGGAGTCATAATGGGGTGAAGCCGAGAGGCCCATAGGCCGCAGGAGCCGAGAGCGTGGCCGACGATCCGCGACCGTCCCTCGTCGAGAGGACCCTGACGAACCTGGCGACCGCCTGGCGCGAGGTGGCCGACGGCGCCTCCCGCAGCCTCGGCCTGGCGCCGAGCGGCGCGCTCAGCCACAAGGGCCAGGACCTGCTCGACCTGATGCGCCTCTGCCTCGAGGCGCGCGGCGGCGAGGTCTCGGCCCGGATGCGCGCCGCCGAGCTGGGCCAGGCCTACCTCGAGCTGGACGGCGCCGGCCGCAAGCGCTTCCTCGAGCTGCTGGCCCACGAGTTCGCCGTCGACCAGGAGGCCGTCGCCGAGGGCATCGAGGCCTTCGGCGCCGCCGAGGACGAGGCGGCGCGTCTCCTCGCCGAGACCCGCTTGCGGCAGGCCCTGCAGCCGCCGCGCCTCAAGCTGCTGACCCAGTTCAACGTGCTGCCCGAGGGCGTCAAGTTCCTGACCGACCTGCGCGCCGACCTGCTGGCGAACCTCGGCGAGGACCCGGCCCTGAAGGCGCTCGACGCCGACCTCAAGGCGCTGCTGGTCTCCTGGTTCGACGTCGGCTTCCTCGACCTGCAGCAGATCACCTGGCAGTCGCCCGCGTCGCTCCTGGAGAAGCTGATCGCCTACGAGGCGGTGCACGAGATCACCTCCTGGGCCGACCTGCGCAACCGGCTGGAGTCCGACCGCCGGCTCTTCGCCCTGTTCCACCCGCGCATGCCCGACGAGCCCCTGGCCTTCGTCGAGGTCGCCCTGGTCGAGGGCATGGCCGACAGCATCCAGGCCCTGCTCGACGAGTCGGCGCGGCCGATCGAGCCGGGTGCCGCCAAGAGCGCGATCTTCTATTCCATCAGCAACACCCAGGAAGGCCTGCGCGGCGTCAGCTTCGGCGACTTCCTGATCAAGCGCGTCGCCCATCGCCTGGCCTCGGAGCTGCCCAACATCAAGCTCTTCGCCACGCTCTCGCCGATCCCCGGCTTCCGCGCCTGGCTGACCCGGCAGCCGGCCGACGTCCTGCTCGCGCCGATGACCGAGGACGAGCAGGGCGGCCTGCGCGCCCTCGCCGGCGACGACGACCTGGCCGTCGCCCTGCCGGCGATCCTCGAGCGGCCGGACTGGGCC
This sequence comes from Kiloniellales bacterium, assembly GCA_028280455.1. Classification (GTDB taxonomy): domain Bacteria; phylum Pseudomonadota; class Alphaproteobacteria; order Kiloniellales; family JAKSDN01; genus JANQLT01. The sequence goes on along the minus strand of JANQLT010000162.1, from coordinate 15,824 downwards.
GACGACCCGGTGACCGAGACCGCCCTGCGCGGCCCGCTGCTGCGGCTCTGCGCCCGCTACTGCCTGACCACCCGGGAGGGCGGTGAGCCGATCGATCCGGTCGCCCGCTTCCACCTGAAGAACGGCGCGCGCATGGAGCGGCTCAACTGGCTCGGCGACCGCTCGGAGCGCGGCTTGCGCCAGTCCGCCGGCATCATGGTCAACTATCGCTACCAGCTCGACGACATCGAGAAGAACCACGAGGCCTACATGAAGGAAGGCCGCATCACCCTCGGGCCCGAGTTCCGCGCCTTGACGCGGCAGCTACGGGGCCGTTGGCTGGCGGCATGACCGCGCACCCGAAGCTGCGCCACGACGAGCGCGCCTTCCCCGACGTCGCCAGCGTCGCCATGGCGCTGCAGCCGAGCTACCCGGTCTACTGCCTGCGGCCCCGCATGCTGCAGGCCACGGCGCGGCACTTCATCGAGACCTTCCCAGGCGAGGTGCTCTACGCCGTCAAGTGCAACCCGCACCGCCTGGTGCTGGACGCGCTCTACCGGGCCGGCATCCGGCAGTTCGACGTCGCCTCGCTGCCGGAGATCGCCCAGATCGCCGAGTCCTGGGGCGAGGCGGTCTGCCACTTCATGCATCCCGTGAAGTCGCGCGCGGCCATCGCCAGCGCCTACAAGGTCTATGGCGTGCGCTCCTTCGCCGTCGACCATGCCGACGAGCTGCGCAAGGTCATCGAGGAGACCGACGGCGCCACCGACCTGACCATCACCGTGCGGCTCGCGACGCCGCCGGTCGAGGGCGTGGTCTTCCATCTGGCCTCGAAGTTCGGCGCCTCGGTCGAGGAGGCTACCGAGATCGTCAAGGCCGCCGACGAGCGCGGCCTGGCCACCGGGCTGTCCTTCCACGTCGGCTCGCAATGCCGCAACCCGGCGGCCTATGCGCTGGGCCTGCGGCGGGTCGGCGCGGTGATCGCCGGCAGCGGCGTGGCGCCGCGGATCGTCGACGTCGGCGGCGGCTTCCCGGCGGACTACGTCGGCCACGCGGCGCCGGCGCTGGAGCGCTTCGCCGAGACCGTGCGCGCGGGCCTGCGCGAGATCGGCCTCGGCCCGGCGGTCACGGTCTTCGCCGAGCCGGGCCGGGCGCTGGTCGCCGCCGGCTGCTCGCTGCTGGTCCAGGTGCAGCTCCGCAAGGGATCGCAGCTCTACATCAACGACGGCATCTACGGCAGCCTTTCGGAGTTCCAGAAGGGCGCCCTGATGCCCGGCGCGCGGCTGATCCGGCTCGGCGGCGGGGCTAGCGAGCGGCTCGAGGACTTCGCGCTGGGCGGGCCGACCTGCGACTCCGAGGACGTGCTGCAGGGCAGCTACCGGCTGCCGGCCGACGTGCGCGAAGGCGACTGGATCGAGCTCGACGGCGTCGGCGCCTACTCCAACGCCATGGCCTCGCACTTCAACGGCTTCCATCCCGACACCTTCGTCGAGGTCTACGACGAGCCGCCGGCGCGCGCCCCGTGACATCGCACGCCGTGACGTCCCGCGAAGGTGCTCTGCTCGGCCTCTCGGCCGGCGGCTTTCACCGCCTGGCCTATCTCGACTGGGGCGATCCGAAGGCCGAGCGGACGCTCGTCTGCGTCCACGGCCTGACCCGCAACGCCCGCGATTTCGACGTGCTCGCCGCCGCGCTGGCCGGGCAGGGCTGGCGCGTGGTCTGCGCCGACGTCGTCGGCCGCGGCCGCAGTGCCTGGCTGGCCGACCCGGCCGGCTACGACTATCAGCAATACCTGGCCGACGTGAACGCGCTCCTGGCCCGGATCGGCGCCGAGCGGGTCGACTGGCTCGGCACCTCGATGGGCGGGCTGATCGGCATGATGCTGGCGGCCACGCCCGGCAACCCGGTCGGCCGCCTGGTGATCAACGATGTCGGCCCCTTCATTCCCAAGGCCGCCCTGCAGCGCATCGCCGGCTACCTGACCGCCCGGCCGCCGCGCTTCGCCTCGCTGGACGAGGCCGAGGCGCATCTGCGCGAGATCCACGCGCCCTTCGGCGACCTGAGCGACGCGCAGTGGCGGCATCTCGCCGAGCACTCGGTGGTCGCCGCCGAGGGCGGCTTCGCGTTCCGCTATGACCCGGAGATCCGCCGGCCGTTCGTCGGCCAGCCGGTCGACGACGTGCTCCTCTGGCCGGTCTGGGACGCCGTCTCCTGCCCGACCCTGGTGCTGCGCGGCGCGGACTCAGACCTGCTGCTGCCCGAGACCGCGGCCGAGATGACCCGGCGCGGCCCCGAGGCCGCGCTGGTCGAGATCCCCGGCTGCGGGCATGCGCCGGCCCTGATGGCGCCCGATCAGATTGCCGTGGTGCGGGACTTCCTCGCGGCCTGACGCCGGAACCGGGGGCCGGGAAGAGCCTCGACAGCCATCTTATCCCGATAGTCGTGACCTCGGCGCAGGCTTGAGGCGCGACCCGCGCGCGCGGTTTGTGTCCCAGGGCCGATTTACGGCGCTGTCCCACCGGTTGAGCGGCCGGCTGGATTGCACTACCAGCGGGGCTTCCCGGGTGACAAGTGAAAGTTGAAAAAGATTCTGCGGCTCTTAACGTCTTGTTATGATTCTCCCGATATATACCTATATACCTATCCCAGGTAGCCGAAGCGGGGTCGGGTCTTGGGACAGAGCCCGGCCCCGCACCCAGTCAAAACGACTAGGGAGAGACCCGAGACCCAAATCCCAAGCTTCACGCGTTTCGCGCGTGTATGGAACTCGTCGAGCCGGCCGTCGGCTCATTCGGGCGCGCATCTCCGGATCCTGATTCGGAGGGGCAAGCCGGGGGTCGGCTCGACGGGTTGCCAAGAGCAGATCCCCTTAGAGGCCAAAGCAACCCCCTGCTTTGGCCTCTAAACCTGACTCCGTCCGGCGACGTAAGATCTCTTGGGGCCCGGATCCGATCCGGGCCTCCGGCGGGCGCCGCCCGCGCGCGGGTCATGGCTTGGGGACTTGGGGAGAGGACAGGGTTGCGGGCCGAGGATTTCGAGCTGCCACCGCCCTTTCGGGCGCGCTTTCCCTGGTATGGCGGCGACCTCCAGACCTTGCGGGCCTATCTGGTGCGCCGGCGCCGCGACCTCTCGGCCTGGCCGGCCAAGCGGCTCTGGCTGGCCATGGCCGACGGCAGCGGCGACCGCCTGGCGGCGAGCCTGCAGGCCGAGAAGCGGATCGGTGCGGCGCCCCTGGTGGTCCTCGTCCACGGCCTGACCGGCTGCGAGGACAGCAGCTACATGCTCGACAGCGCCGGCGCCTTCCTGGAGGCCGGCCACCCGGTGCTGCGCCTCAACCTGCGCGGCGCCGGCCCCTCGCGGCAGAGCTGCCGGCAGCAGTACCACGCCGGCCGTGCCGAGGACCTGCGCGACGCCCTCAACGCCCTCGACGACCTGGTCATGGGCGCCCTGCGCCGCGGCCTGCTGCTGGTCGGCTACTCGCTAGGCGGCAACATGCTGCTCAAGTTCCTGGCCGAGCACGGCGGCGACTTCCCGATCCGCGGCGCCGTCGCGGTCTCGGTGCCGATCGACCTGGCGGCGGCCCAGCGCTGCCTGATGTCGCCGCGCAACGGCGTCTACCACAGCTACATGATCCGGCGCATGCGCAACGAGGCCCTGGCCGCCGCCGACGACTCCCTCAGTGCGGAGGAGCGCCGCAGCGTCGCCGCCGTCGAGTCCGTGCGCGACTTCGACGCCCGCTTCACCGTGCCGCGCAACGGCTTCCGCGACGTCGACGACTACTACGCCCGCTGCAGCGCCCTGCGCTACCTGACCGCTATCAAGCCGCCGACCCTGATCGTCACCGCCCGCAACGACCCCTGGATCCCGATCCAGAGCTATCTCGATTTCAACTGGCGCCTGACCCCGGCCGTCCGCCCGATCCTCCCGGACTCCGGCGGCCACGTCGGCTTCCACGGCCGCGGCAGCCCCCTCCGCTGGCACGACCGCTGCGCGCTGGCCTTTGCCAAGCGGGTGAGCGGGGGGCGGAGCGACGCGGCTTGAACGCCCCCGGACTGTGGCCTGCGGTCACGGCCATCTTCTCTGGTCATCCACGGGTCTTCGCTTCGCTGCGCCCGAGGATGACATGGGGAGGAGAGGCGCGCCGTTGCCGAGCGCCGACTCCTAAACCGCCATCTGCCTTCGCCTGTCCGCCGGCACGCGCGCATCGGGCTGGTCGGCGTCGCAGAAGAAGGTGACCAGGGCGAAGCGGGTGCCGCGGGTGACGGGGAGGGCTTCGTGCAGCAGGTTGCCGGAGAAGATCAGGCCGGCGCCGGCCGGGGGCTTGTAGCGGTGCGGGCCGTATTCGGGGAAGACCAGCTCGCCGCCCTCGAAGTCGTCGTTCAGGTTGAGCGAGATCGCGTAGCGGCGGCGGTCGGTCTGGCGCAGGTTGTCGCGGTGCAGGGCGAAGAAGTCGCGCCGCTCGTCGACGTAGCAGAGCACGATGTGGCCCTCGAAGCGGAAGGGCCGGGGGTCGTTGAAGACCTTGGCCAGCTCCGGGCCGACCCGGCGGGCCAGGGTGAAGGAGATCCGCTTGTTCTGCTCGACGTCCTTGACCAGGTGTTCGCGGTTCTTCTTGGAATCGGGCGCGTAGACGTTGCCCTCGCCGGTCGAGAGGCTGCCCTCGCGGTGGCCCTTGCTGTGCCAGGTCTCGATCAGCTCGGCGCAGAACGCCGGCTCGAAGAGCCGCGGCAGGATCAGCACCGGCGGCGCGCAGTCGAGCACCAGGCCGGCGCTCTCGCCGGCGCGGAAGGCGGCGAGCGCCGCGCGGGTCGTGGTCAGCCAGGCGTCGGCCTCGTCGAAGAACAGGATCGAGAGGATCCGCTGGTTCGGGTCGAGCAGGTAGAGACGCGCCGGCGCGGCGGCCTCGTTGGCGCCGGCCGGCGCCAGCAGGTGCGGCACGGCGACGCCCTGGGCGTCGGCGAAGAGCGGGAAGCCGAGGCCGAGCCGCTTGGCCCGCGCGGCGCCGGCCTCGGGGCCGCCCGCGATCAGGCCGAAGAGCTGCGCGCCCTCGCCGGCGAGGCCCTCGGCTGCCGCCTGCAAAGCCGCCAGGGGCGCGTCGCCGCCGGCCGGCTCGCTGCCGTCGCAGACGGCGAGCAGGATCGGCCCGCCCTTGACCTCGTTGTAGAAGTTGCGCGTCGCGCCGGCCTGGTCCGGCAGCGCGAAGTTCGGCAGCTTGTCGCCCGGGGAAAGCTGTTGCACCACCCTCTGCGCTCCTCGATCCACCCTAAGCCGCGTCGGCCAACGTCGACAGCAGGTCGGCACAGCTCAGGCTGTAGCCCGAATCGACGCCATCCTCAATGTCCCAGGCGGCCGAGAGGCCGGCATGGGCGAAGGCGAAGTCGAGGACCCTCTGGCGCTCAAGGCCGAGCCGCCCGGCATAGAAGCCGGCGAGCCGGGCCATCCGCGCGCGGTCCTGGACCAGGGTGGCGTGGGGCGCGGGGTTGCGCAGCAGATTGGCGACCTCGTAGGTCGGCTCGCCGCGCAGCGCCTTGGGATCGATCGCCAGCCAGCCCCGCGGCCCGCTGTCGAGAACGTTGCCGTGGTGCAGGTCGCCGTGCAGCGGCACGCGCTCGCCTTCCGTAGCGAGCAGGCGCCGGGCGACCGCGGCGCAGCGGCCGAGCAGCGGCGTGTCGTCGGCCTGCTCGAAGAGGGCGCGGAAGCGCGTGTCCAAGGGCTCCAGATCGAGGGGCGGCGGCCGGCCATGCTCGGCATGCAAACGCTCCACGACGTCGGCCAGGATGCCCGCCGCCTCCTCGTCGCCCCCGGACAGCGCCATGGCCGTCAGCGAGCGCGGGCCCGTCGCGCGCTCCAGGAGCTGCGCGTCCGCCTCGGCCGCGTAGAGGCGCACGGCGCCGCGGCCGTCGTAGTAGCGCAGCAGCGCCGCCGCGCCGGCCTCGTCGCTCTCCGGCTTCAAGAGCTTGAGCATCGCCGGCCCCTGCGGGCTTCGGACCGGCAGCAGCAGGCTGGTCGGCGTCTCGATCGCCGCGCCCTCGATCGCCCCGCCCTCGGGCGTCAGCGACCAGCGCGCCAGGAAGCGGTCAGGCGCCGGCGTCAGGGCTCGGCTCGTCCTGCCGGGCGCTCGGGTCCTTGACCAGCCGCAGGTAGGGCTTGAGCGCCGTCCAGCCGGCGGGGAAGAGGTCGCGCGCCTCGCCGTCGCTGACCGAGGGCAGGATGATGCAGTCCTCGCCCGGCCGCCAATCGGCCGGCGTCGCCACCTTGTGCCGGTCGGTGAGCTGGATCGAGTCGATGGCCCGCAGGATCTCCTCGAAGTTGCGGCCGGTGCTGGTCGGGTAGGTCAGGATCAGGCGGATCATCTTGGCCGGGTCGATGACGAAGACCGAGCGCACGGTCATGTCGTGGTCGTCGTCGGCGGCGGCGTTCGGGTGGATCATGCCGTAGAGGTCGGCGACCTTGCGGTCCTGGTCGGCGACGATCGGGAAGTTGATCTCGGTGCCCTGGGTCTCGGCGACGTCCGCCGCCCAGCCGCGGTGGTCCTCGATCGGGTCGACGCTGAGGCCGACGACCCGGACGTCGCGCCGCTCGAAGGCCGGCTTGAGGCGCGCCACCGTGCCGAGCTCGGTGGTGCAGACCGGCGTGAAGTCGCGCGGATGCGAGAACAGCAGCAGCCAGCTTCGGCCGGCGTACTGGTAGAGATCGATCGGGCCCTCGGTCGAGAGCTGGGTGAAGTTGGGGGCCGTGTCGCCCAACTGCAGCGCCATGGTCGTGTCCTCCAAGCCGGGCGCCAAGCCGCGGTGCGCGGCCGGCGCCCCGAGAGCGGGTCGGGAAGGGTGCGGGATCGCTACCGGGTTTAAGCACTGCCTGCGCCGGCCCGACTGTGTGATTCCGCACGCGCTCGAGTCGCTCGATCGGATCCAGCCGGACGTCGGGTGAGGGACGCGCGCGCCCGCGCGGTCGCGCGGCCGCCATCCCTCCCTAGACCGACTGTGACAGCCGTCCTGGCTAGCCGCTCAGTCCTGTACCGATGTGAGACCGCTCTCGGCGCTTGTAAAGGGAGCGCGGCGGATCAGGCCGGTTTCAATTGTTCGCCTGTTTCAATTGTTCGGGCCTTTCAATTGTTCGCCCGGTTCAAGTGCTCGACGGCCTCGAGGGCGGCGTAGCTGAGGATCGCGTCGGCCCCGGCGCGCTTGAAGGCCAGGAGGCATTCCAGCATGACCTTGTCGCCGTCCAGCCAGCCGCGCTCGGCGGCGGCCTTGACCATCGCGTACTCGCCGCTGACGTGATAGGCGACGGTCGGCACGCCGAAGCGGCTCTTCACCCGGCGGATGATGTCGAGGTAGGGCAGGCCCGGCTTGATCATCACCATGTCGGCGCCCTCGGCGATGTCGAGGGCGACCTCGCGCAGGGCCTCGTCGCTGTTCGCCGGGTCCATCTGGTAGGTCTTCTTGTCGCCGACCAGGAAGCCGCCGGAGCCGACGGCGTCGCGGAAGGGCTGGTAGAGACCCGAGGCGTACTTGGCGGCATAGGACAGGATCTTGCGGTCCGTGTAGCCGGCCTCGTCGAGACCGACGCGGATCGCGCCGACCCGGCCGTCCATCATGTCCGAGGGCGCCAGCACGTCGCAGCCGGCCTCGGCCTGCACCAGCGCCTGCTTGATCAGGATCTCGACGGTCTCGTCGTTGAGGATGATGCCGTCGCGCACCAGGCCGTCGTGGCCGTCGGCGTTGAAGGGGTCCAAGGCGACGTCGCAGACCACGCCGATGTCCGGATGCGCCGCCTTGACCCTCCGCACGGCCCGGCAAACCAGGTTCTCCGGGTTGTAGGCCTCGGCGCAGTCGCTGGTCTTGACGTCGCTGTCCAGGTAGGGGAACAGCGCGACCGCCGGGACGCCGAGATCGGCCGCCCGGCCGACCGCGTCGACCAGCCGGTCCAAGCCGTGGCGGAAGGCGCCCGGCATGGCCTCGATGGGCGCCAGGCCGTCCTGCTCCTGGACGAAGAGCGGCCAGATGAAGTCCTCGGCGCCCAGCCTGCTCTCGGCCACCAGGCGGCGGGTCCAGGCGTCGCTCCGGTTGCGCCGCATGCGGAGCTGCGGATAGGCGCCCAGCGTGCCCGGCGCCGCTACGCGGCTCTCGGCCTCGGCCGAGAGATCGCGCAGGAAGGGATTAGCCTTGGCGATGGCCATTTTCATTGCCCCTCGTTCTTAGCCAGGGCGCAGTCTACGACCTCGCCCGGTCGTCTAACAAGGTAGGCCGTCTCGGCGCCCGGTCGCCCGGAAAGCGCCGCCGAAGACCTCGCCCTGGCGGCAGGCGACGCGGCTGACGCCCCGGCAACGGAGCAGCGCTCTGGCGACGCTCTGAGCGCGCTGCTGATCCATCCCTTCGAGGCGCAGCAGGATCGCCGCGCTTTCGGTGCCGGGCCCCTCCCGGTCGAGCGTCAGCGGCGCGAGTCGGAAGTCGGCAAGGGTTCGAAGGACCGCCGGCCTGGCCTCCGAGATGGCATCCACCTCGATCCGGAACTCGCTGGTCGTCTCGTCCGGGGCCGAGGGCCGGTCGCGGTCGGCGACGAGCCAGCGCAAGGCTGGATCATCCGGGCCGTCGTTGGCCGCCGCGCGGGCGACGCCGTCGATCCAGTTGCGGAACAGCAGCACGCCGTGGCCATGCCAGCCGTTGCAGGGCGGTCGGCTGTCGTCGTCGTCCGGGAAATAGTTCGACGGCAGGGCGATCGGCTTGCCGGCCGCGCGGTCGCGCTTGTACTCGTCCTGCAAGCTGTCGCTGTCGTATTCGAGGTGGTCGAACATGTAGGTCGCGCCGCGGTCGCGCTCCTCGAGCAGACTGAGTCCCGCTTCGGCCGATTCGGCGAGGATGTCGAGACCGCGACCGGGCGGCAGATCCGCGGCGCGAACCTCGCTGTGGCGCGACACCGGAATCGTGAAGCGGTCGCCGAAGCCGCGCAGGATGTCGGAATCGGCCTTGACGACCCGATGGGGGAAGACGCCGAACAGCTTGTCGGCGAGGCCGTGCTTGGGCACGCCGTGAAAGTGCTGCAAGGCCGCTTGTGCCGCCCAGCAGATGTAGAAGCTGCGCCGCACGTGGCTCCGGCTCCAGTCCAGGATCTCGGTCAGCTCTTGCCAGTAGCTGACCGCCTCGAAGGGCAGTGTCTCGACCGGTGCCCCGGTCACGATCAGCCCGTCGAAGCGCTGTGCGCGGATCTGCGAGAAGCGCCGGTAGAAGGCGGTCATGTGCCGCGACGGCGTGGTCTTCGGCCGATAGCTGTCCGGCACGAAGAGCGTGAGATCGATCCGCTGCGGCGTGACGCCGAGCAGGCGCGCGATCTGCGTTTCCGTCTTCGCCTTGGTGGGCATCAGGTTCAGCAGGCCGATGCGCAGCGCTTGCGGCTGCAGATGGCTTGCCCTGTCCGGGCTCAAGACCTCGACACCCTCGCTCAAGAGGGTCCGGCGGGCGGGCAGCTCGCTAGGCAGGATCACCGGCACGACAGGACTCCGCGGCTGTTCATGCGCGCGCCCGGACTAGAGGGCGGCGAGCACCGCCGCGCTCCCGGTCACCGTGGCGTATTCGCCGTGGATGTTGGCGAGCGACAGCGCCTGGACTTCCTCGGCGAACCAGAGCCGGCCGTTCAGGTCGCGCTTGTCGACCGTGGCCGTGGCTTCGGCGACGACGATCGTCCTGTAGCCGAGGTTGCCGGCCGTGCGCACGGTCGCCTCGACCGCGTTGTTGGTGATGACACCGGCGACCACCAAGGTGTCGATGCCTTGCTGGCGCAGCAGCGCTTCCAGGCCGGTGTCGACGAAGGCGCTGTTGGTCGCCTTCTGAATGACGAACTCGCCGGGATCGGGCCGCAGCGCCAGCTTGAACTCGACGCCCGGCTGGCCGGGCCGATAGGGAGATCGCGATTCGCGTGACAGGTGCTGGATGTGGATCACCGGGCGCGTGGTCGCCCGCCAGGCGGCGAGCAGGCGGGCGGCGACCGCCTCGGCCTGCGGGTTGTTCCGCCGGCCCCAGGAGGGGTCGTCGAAGCCCTGCTGGAAGTCGATCAGTAGCAGGGCGGCGTCGGCCGGCAGGTCGAGCGGTCCGGGCTCGAATGCCGGCAGCGGGCAGGAGCCGTCGTCGTGCAGCAGGGCCCTCATCGGCCGGCCCTCCCGACGGCGGCTTCGGCACGGGGCTCGAGCCAGCGCTCGAGAGCGGCGCGCCAGAGGCTGGCGGGGCGGGGCGAGAAGTGACTGCGCGGTCGTGCGGGTCTCATGCGGACTCTCCCTAGGCTCGGATCGGACAGCCGATCGCGTTCTGGGGCCCACACGACGGTGGCGCTTTAGCTTTTGGTGACCCGGAGCAAGCTGCCCCATCAAATCCCGGGGGTCCGATGCGGGGGACCGGCCCAAACGCAAAAACCGCCGCGGCGCTGCCGGGCGGTTCGAGACCGCTCGCTTTAGCCGCATTTCTTAAGCGCCCGCAAGCTAAGCTTCAAATCGGCGCTGGAGAGAGAAGACACCGCTTCGGGGGCGGCTGTCAAGCTAGAGCGTTTTCCGCTGACGCGGAATCACGGCACCGGCCCGCTCCCTCTCCCGGCCACCCACGGCAGTATCCTATTGGGTGGCCGGGAGGGGGAGTGGGCCGGTGCCGTCCGATCGGAAAACGCTCTAGCCTTGCTGGGTCTTTGTCGTGGCCGGCGGCGTCGCGGCCGGGACCTCCGAGCGGAAGTCCTCGAACTTGCCGCTGGGGCTGCGCGGGATATCGTCGACGGTCTCGACCGCGACCTCGAAGTGGCCGCCGAGAGACTTCGCGACGTGCCGCTCGATGGCCTGCACTTGCGCCGCGGTGAGCGGCTGGCGAGGCACGATCTTGGCGTCGATCCGCCGCAGGTCCTTCTGGATGATCTGACTCTGCCGGATCGGCGCGACGCCGGCGATGCTGTCGCTGCCGATGATCGGCCAGATGCGGCTGCCGTCCGGCAGGGTCAGCATGTTGCGAACCCGCCCGAGAATGCGGCTCAGCACCGGGTGGCCGCGGCCGCAAGGCGAGGGCGGGCCGACCTCGGCATAGTCGCCGACCGCGTAGCGGATCAGCGGCGTCGCGAAGTTGTGCAGCGGCGTTGCCACCACGCGGCCCGTCTCCCCCGGCCCGCAAGGCTCGCCGCTGTCGTCGAGCACCTCGAGATAGACGGCTTCCGACTGCACGAGATAGTGCTCGGCCCCCGGGCCCTGCAGGGCCATGTAGCCGACCTCGACGGAGCTGTAGAGGTCGACGACCTCGACCCCCCAGGCGTCGCGCGCCTTGGCGCGCTGCTCGGGACTCAAGGCCTCTCCCTTGGTGCGCGCCTGCCGCAGGCCATCGAGCGGAAGGTCGCGCTCTCGGCTGAGGTCCGCGAGGGCGGCGACGTTCGTCGGGTAGGTCAGGAGATAGTCCGGCCGGACAGCCTGCAGCCATTCGAGCTGCCGCTCGAGGGGCGCGATGCTGTCGAGCATGAAGTAGGGTCCCGAGGCTTCGATCCCGGCCCAGCCCGGCGCGCTGTCGCCCGCCGAGGTCTGCGCCTTGGGCCGATCCGGGAAATAGGCGATCTCCGCCAGGCGGCAGGCGAAGTCGCGGCCCTGCCAGTGGTGCTCGCGCAGGGTTATCGCCTCCCAGATGGCCTGCACGTATTGGGTCGTGCGGACGCTGACCGGTTGGCCGGTCGAGCCCGAAGAGCGCACCTCGCCCATCCTGCCGTGGCTGGCCGGCGGCTTCTCGCTGTCCAGGCTGCTGCCGGCGTCCTGCACCTCGGTCCGAGTCAGAATCGGCAGGGCGCGGATGTCCGCCGGGGTGAAGCGCCGCCCGCCCGGTGCCGGGTAGCGTGCCCGGCGCTCGCGGTAGTAGGGCGAGGTCTTGACGGCGTGCGCGAAGAGGGCCGCGAAGCGCCGCATCTGCCAAGCTTCGAGACGCTCGGCGGGCCACCATTGACTGCGGTCCAGGTCCCGCAGCCATTGGCGGATCATCGCCGCGCGCTTGTTCGATCCGGAGGAGGCCGCCATGGCGCCACTCTAGGCGCCCAGACCCGAACTTGCCGAGCCCCGGACTTGCCGAGACCCGGACTTGCCGAGACCCGGACTTGCCGAGCCTGGGCCTCTTGCCTAAACCCTAGCGGTTCATAGCGACCCCGAGCTGGACCCCCAATGGACTTCGAGCTGAGCGAGGAGCAGCGCGCCTTCCGCGACGTGGCGCGGGATTTCACCGCCGGTGAGATTGCGCCCCATGCCGCGGACTGGGACGAGCACTGCAGCTTCCCGGTCGAGGCCCTGCGCAAGGCGGCGGCGCTCGGCTTCGGCGGCATCATCCTCCGCGACGACGTCGGCGGCTCGGCGCTGTCGCGCCTGGACTCGGCGATCATCTTCGAGGAGCTGGCCGCCGGCTGCGCCTCGACGGCGGCCTACATCTCGATCCACAACATGGCCTGCTGGATGATCGACCGCTTCGGCGACGACGCGCAGCGCCGGGCCGTCCTGCCCAAGCTGACGAGCATGGATCACTTCGCCAGCTATTGCCTGACCGAGCCCGGCTCCGGCTCCGACGCGGCGGCGCTCAAGACCCGGGCCGAGCGCGACGGCGACGACTATCTGCTGAACGGCACCAAGGCCTTCATCTCCGGCGCCGGGACCAGCGACGTCTATGTCGTCATGTGCCGCACCGGCGGCGAGGGGCCGAAGGGCATCTCGACCCTGATCGTGCCCAAGGACACGCCCGGGCTCTCCTTCGGCAAGCAGGAGAGGAAGCTCGGCTGGCACAGCCAGCCGCCCGCCATGGTGATCTTCGAGGACGCCCGCGTGCCGGTCGCCAACCGGCTCGGCGCCGAGGGCGACGGCTTCAAGATCGCCATGGCCGGGCTCGACGGCGGCCGCATCAACATCGCCGCCTGCTCGCTCGGCGCCGCGCGCGCCAGCCTGGAGGCGGCCCGCGATCACATGCTGGTGCGCGAGCAGTTCGGCCAGGCCCTGGCGGAGTTCCAGGCGCTGCAGTTCCGCTACGCCGACCTGGCCAGCGAGCTGGAGGCCGCCCGCCTGATGGTCTGGCGCGCCGCCGACGCCCTGGACCGCGAGGATCCCGAGCGCACGCTCCATGCCGCCATGGCCAAGCGCATCGCCACCGACGCCGGCTTCCGGATCTGCAACGAGGCCCTGCAGCTCCACGGCGGCTACGGCTACCTGCGCGACTACCCGGTCGAGCGCCACCTGCGCGACGTCCGGGTGCACCAGATCCTCGAGGGGACCAACGAGATCATGCGCCTGATCATCGCCCGCCGCCTGCTGGCGGCCGAGCGCAACGCGCCCTAGCGGCCAGGGAAAGAAGCGAGGGGAGAGAGAATGAGCGACGCCGGCGAGCCGGAGATCCTCTACGAGCGAGACGGCCAGGTCGAGTTCGCCTTGCTCAACCGGCCGAAGGCGCTCAACGCCCTGACCCTCGACATGTGCCGCGACTTCGAGGCCAAGCTGGCCGGCTTCGAGCCGGACCCCGAGGTCGAGGCCGTGGTGGTCAAGGGCGCGGGCGCGCGCGCCTTCTGCGCCGGCGGCGACGTGCGCGCGATCTGGCAGGCGGCGAAGGACGGCGACCCGCTGACCGCCGACTTCTTCCGCGCCGAATACAGCCTGAACCGGCGCATCTTCCACTTCCCCAAGGCCTACATCGCGCTGATGGACGGCATCACCATGGGCGGCGGCGTCGGCGTCTCGGCCCACGGCAGCCACCGGGTGGTCACCGAGCGCACGCTCTTCGCCATGCCGGAGACCGGCCTCGGGCTGTTTCCCGATGTCGGCGCCTCCTATCTGCTGCCGCGCCTGCCGGGCCAGCTCGGCCTGTTCCTCAGCCTGACCGGCTATCGCATGAAGGCGGCCGACTGCTACTACGCCGAGGTCGCAACCCACTTCGTGGAGAGCCGTCTGCTGCCGGAGCTGGAAGAGGCGCTGATCGCCGCCGAATGGGTCGGCGACCCGAGCGCGGTGGCCTCGGCGGCGCTCGAGCAGGTATCGAGCGATCCGGGCGAGCCGCCCCTGGCGGCCCGGCGCGAGGCGATCGACCGCTGCTTCGACGGCGAGTCGGTCGAGGAGATCTTCGACCGGCTGCAGGACGAAGGCGGCGACTGGGCCCGCGATACCTTGGCAGGGCTGCAGAGCCGCTCGCCGACCAGCCTCAAGGTCAGCTTCGAGGCCTATCGGCGCGGCGCCCGGCTCGACTTCGACGACGTCATGAGCATGGAGTACCGGCTGAGCCAGGCCTGCGTCGCCGGCCACGACTTCGTCGAGGGCATCCGGGCGATCATCATCGACAAGGACAACGCGCCGGCCTGGCGCCCGGACAGCCTCGGCGCGGTCGACGAGGCCATGGTCGAGGCGCATTTCGCGACCCTGGGCGCGCGCGACCTGCTGTTCGGCTGACCGACGGGGCGGCACGGCGAGAAAGAAATAGAGGAGGGACGAGGCATGGCGGAGATCGGCTTCATCGGGCTCGGCAACATGGGCGGGCCCATGGCGCGCAACCTGGTCGCGGCGGGCCACAAGCTGCGCGGTTTCGACGTGGTGCCGGCGGCCGTCGAGGCGGCGCGCGAGGCCGGCATCGAGCCGGTCGGCAGCGCCGCCGAGGCCGTCCAAGGCGTCGAGGCACTGGTCACCATGCTGCCGGCCGGCCAGCAGGTCCGCGAGGTCTATGCCGGCGGCGGCGGGGTGATCGCGGCGGCGGCGCCGGGCACCCTGTTGATCGACTCTTCGACCATCGACGTCGGCTCGGCGCGCGCGGTGCACGAGGCCGCCGCCGCGGCCGGCCACGCGATGCTCGACGCGCCGGTCTCCGGCGGTGTCGCCGGCGCGGCCGCCGGCACCCTGACCTTCATGGTCGGCGGCGCCGAGGCGGCCTTCGCGCGCGGCAAGCCGCTGTTCGAGATCATGGGCCGCAACGTCGTGCACGCCGGCGGCGCCGGCAACGGCCAGGTCGCCAAGGTCTGCAACAACATGATCCTCGGCATCTCGATGATCGCCTGCGCCGAGGCCTTCACCTTGGCCGACAAGCTCGGCCTCGACCCCAAGACGCTCTTCGCGATCTCCTCCAAGGCCTCCGGCTCCTGCTGGGCCATGTTGAACCACGCGCCGGTGCCGGGCGTGGTCGAGACCTCGGCCGCCGACCGCGACTTCCAGCCGGGCTTCGCGGCGGCGATGATGCACAAGGACCTGAAGCTGTCGCAGGAGGCCGCCGGCCAGGCCGGCGCGGCGACACCGCTCGGCGCCGAGGCCGCGGCGCTCTACACGCTCTTCGTCAACGCCGGCAACGGCGAGCTCGACTACGCCGCGATCATCAAGATGATCCGCGGCGAGGGTTAGCGCGTCACCGGATTGGGTGGCATCGCCGGCGCGCAGCCGAAGGCAAACGAACCGCCCCCTCACCCAGCTCCGGCTAAGCTCAGCCTTCGGCTTCGCTAAGCCTCCACAGCCCTCTCCCCCGTCGGGGGAGAGGGTTGCGCAGGCTTGGCGAGGCGCAGCCGAGCCTAGCCGGAGCTGGGTGAGGCGGCGGCGCTCTACACGCTCTTCGTCAACGCCGGCAACGGCGAGCTCGACTACGCCGCGATTATCAAGATGATCCGCGGCGAGGGTTAGCGCGTCACCGGATTGGGTGGCATCTCTGGCCCGCTGCCGAAGGGAAACGAACCGCCCCCTCACCCGGCTCCGGCTAAGCTCAGCCTTCGGCTTCGCTAAGCCTACTCATCCCTCTCCCCCGTCGGGGGCTATCAGATTCACACATTTTGGATTTTGAGTTTTGTGCCGAATCTGATGCGTCTGAAGTCTTCGAGTCCTCTTCGCATGACGCGGGGTCCGGGCT
>JANQLT010000039.1 GCA_028280455.1 Kiloniellales bacterium | reverse complement strand
CCGTGCCGCCGGCGCGGCCCCGCACCATCACCAGGCCGGTCTCCGGCTTGCGCAGCCAGCGCCAGGAGGGCTTGTCCTCCAGCGCCGACCAGGCGCTTTCGAGGTCGCCCGGGGCGGCTTTCGCCAAGAGCGCCATCCAGGCCTGCCGGGCGACGGTCGAGTCCTCGGCGCCGGTCTCGCCGGCTTGCCCGTTCGCGGCTTTTACCACTTGACCGCCTCACATCGGATGTTTGATAATATTCATCTAGTCGTCTGTATGTCTTGGGTCACTATGGACGGCCGCGTGCCGTCGGTAAAGGCCCGGGGCGTGAATTTTTGGTGACCCCAAGTCTTGGTGAAGCCGGAGGTTGGTCCTTGCTGCGTCGAGGTCAGGGCGTCGCCCTGTGGCGCCAGATCGAGCAGGAGATCGCCGCGGACATCGCGGCGGGGCGCTTCGCCGGCGGCGAGAAGCTGCCGACCGAGCCGGCGCTGGCCGAGCGCTTCCAGGTCAATCGGCACACCCTGCGCCGCGCCATGGCCGCCCTGGCGGAGCAGGGCCTGGTGCGAATCGAGCAGGGCCGCGGCAGCTTCGTGCAGGAGCACGTCATCGACTACAAGATCGGCCGGCGCACGCGCTTCAGCGAGATCATCTCGGCGCAGCACCGCCAGCCGGCCGGCCGGCTGCTAAGAGCCTACGAAACCGAGCCTGACGAGACGGCGGCGGCGGAGCTGGGCCTGCGCAAGGGCGAGCTCTGCATCTACCTCGAGAGCCTCTCCGAGGCCGACGGCCAGCCGATGTCGATCGGCAGCAGCTTCTTTCCCGCCAGGCGCTTTCCGGAGCTGATTCCGGTCTATGCCGAGACCGGCTCGATCACCAAGGCGATGGAGCACCACGGCGTCGGCGACTATCGCCGCAAGGTGACCCGCGTCACGGCCGTCCTGCCGGAAGCCGAGGAAGCGGTGCTGCTGCGCCAAGCGAGCAATCGCCCGGTGCTGCTGATCGAGAGCCTGAACGTCGACGGCAAGGACGTGCCGGTTCAGTTCGCCCGCAGCCGCTTCGCCGCCGACCGCACCCAGCTCGTCTTCGAGACCTGACGCCGTTCCGACGAAGCTGCGCCAGAGTTTCAGTCGTATAGATGAAAGTGGCCGCTAGCTCTTGGCCGAATCTAGCTCGGCCATCAGGTCGCTGACGTCATCGGGCAGCGGCAGTTCGGGCGCCAGGATATCGGCGTTGCCCGGCAAGCGTGCCGCTTCGTCCCTGGCCGCCCGCGCGCCGGCGGTGTCGCCGGTCGCCTCCCGCGCCTTGGCCAGGAGCAGCCAGTAGGGCCGGGCATTGCTGCGCAGCTCGATGGCTTCGGCGACGTGACGGGCCGCGTCGTCCGGATCGCCTTTGAGCAGGTGGGCCGTGGCGAGACCGTAGAGGCGGATCGGCAGGTAGGGATCGCCTTCGCTCATCGATATGGCGCGCGCGAAGGCCTCGATCGCCGCCGGCCAGTCGCCGGCCGCCAGCTCGGTCATGCCTTGGGCTTCGAACCTCAGGACGTAGCCGGGGTTGATGCGCTCCATCCGAGCGATGTCGCCCCTGGCGCCGGCGATGTCGCGGGTCAAGCGGGCCCGGAGATGGGTCCGCACGTAGAAGACGTAGTCGCTGCGTGGCGCCAGTTGCACGGCTCGGTCCGCCGCCGTCATGAGCGCCCGCGCGGCCTCTTCGGATGGCCGCTCGAAGCGGGCCACCATCAGGAAAAAGCGGGCCTCGGCCCACATCGCCAGGCTGGTGGCGTTGTTCGGGTCCAGCTCGAGGGCGCGCTCCAGGAGATCGCCCGCATGGCGCTGGTCGGCGGTCGTGGCCCGGTACATCAGCGCCGCGGCCCGGGTGCGAAGCTGGGCCGGGCTCAGCTCGTCGTCGGCGAGACCTTCCAGCCGCTCGCCGTCGTAGGCGTTGATCTGCAGCCTGAGCTCGCTGTCGGCCTGCAGCGCGGCGCGATCGCAGAGGTCGAAGAGCGCGTCGGCTTCGCCGCTGTAGCTGCGCGACCAGATGACGGACATGTCCCGGGACAGCAGCAATGTGAGCGTCAGGGTCACGAACTCTTGGCGCAGGCGCAGGCGCCCGCGCAGGACATGGGTGGTCTGGGCGTCGGCCGTCGATCCGGCATCCAGCGCGACGACCCGAACCCCGCTGCGGCGGGACAGCAGGTGGACGAGCTGCTCGGAGAGATCGGCGGTCGCCTCGCGCAAGGTCTGGTCGTCGGCCACCGCAATCGGCTCCACGCCGATCACCGGGATGTCGTCGCGTTGCCCCTGCTTGCCGCGGGCCATCTGCCCGGGCCGCCATTGCCAGGCCGAGACCGGTTGAGCCAGGTTCTTCAGTCGGAAGGTGCCGGAATCGGCGAAGGCGCCCGCCAAGCGCTGGTCGAGCTGGCGCAGCAGATCGCGCGAGACGGTCACGCCGCCCGGCGCCGCCTCGGTCAGCAGCCGCGCGGCGACGTTGATGCCGTTGCCGTAGAAGTCCTTGTCGTCGCGCGTGAACTCGCCGAGATGCAGGGCGAGCCGCAGGCGGATCGTGGGGTCGCCGGCGAGCGCGGTCTGCACGGCCATCGCCGCGTCCACCGCCGACTGCGCGGAGTCGAAGCTGGCGATCCAGCCGTCGCCCATGCGCTTGAGGATCTCGCCGCCGCGCGCCGCGATGGCCGGCTCGAGCGCGCGCTCCCGCAGGTCCCGGACGAGGGCGATCGCCTTGGGCTCGTCCTCTTCCATCAACCGCGAATAGCCGACCATGTCCGCCATGAAGATCGCCGATAGCCGGCGCTCCATCGCAAGCCTCCCGCATTCTCTCCCCGAGGAACACTACTGAAGCCCTTCGCCGGCGTCATGGCCGAAGCAGGCGCTCGTGCCCGGCCGCCGCGCGTCAGGTCATCTTCCCCTTGGCGATCTCCGCCAGGATCCATTGCCGGAAGTTGGCGATCTTGGGCCGCTCCGCCGTGTCCTCCGGATAGACCAGGTAGTAGGCGAAGTTCATCGGCAGCGTGACGTCGAAGGGCCGGACCAGGCGGCCGGCCGCCAGGTCGTCGCCGGCCAGGGACTCGCTGCCGAGCGCCACGCCTTGGCCCTCGATGGCCGCCTGCAGGGCCAGGTTCGAGTGACTGAAACGGGCGCCGCGCTCGGCGTCGACCTGCGCGGCGCCGGCGGCGCGCAGCCACATCTGCCAGTCCAGGGTGTCGCCCGCGGGCTGACCCATGGTCCAGTCCACATGCAGCAGGCTGTGCTCGGCCAGGTCGGCGGGCTCGACCAGCGGCGGCCCGCGCTCCAGGAGATCGGGGCTGCAGACCGGGAAGATCTCCTCGTCGAACAGGCGGATGGCCTGCAGACCCGGATAGCTGCCGCTGCCGAAGCGGATTCCGACGTCGACGCCGTCACGGATGAAGTCCGTCATCCGGTCCGTGGTCTCCAGCCGCACGTCGATCTCGGGAAAGCTCGCCTTGAAGGCGCCCAGCCGGCGCACCAGCCAGCTCGCGGCGAAGGTCGGCCCGACAGAGAGGGTCAGGAAGTGGCGCGCCTGGTCCGAGCGCAGGCGCCGCGCCGCCTCGGCGATCTGGTCGAAGCCGGAGCTGAGCACCGGTAGGGCGACCTGCGCGGTCTCGGTCAAGACGAACTCGCCGCCGACCCGGCGCAGCAGGGTGACGCCGAGATCGGCTTCCAGGGCCTTGACCTGGTGGCTCACCGCCGCGGGCGTGACGTGCAGCTCCCGGGCCGCCTTGGTCAGGCTCAGGTGGCGCGCCATGGTCTCGAAAGCGCGCAGCGCGTTGAGCGAGGGCAGGCGCTGATCCATAGCGCTCGATTTTAGTTTTTCTAAAAGAGAACGACAAGAGAACTCGTTAGGCGAAACGGCGAAATGCCCATAAATAGTATGCAGTAGATGGCTGGCGTCGGCCGTAGAGCAGGGCCCGCCTGCCAATCCGAGCTAAAGGCCGCTTAAAAGGGCCGCTAGCCCGACAGAGCCAGGAGACGAGCCATGACCCCCTTCAACATCCACTTCGTCGATCCGACCATTCCCGGCATCAGCGGCCGCGACCTGGTCGAGCCCGCCATCCGCTCCGCGCAGGCCGTCCAAGGCGGCCGCGGCAGGACCTATCGGGCCTTGCGCCGGGCCCTCTCCGGACTGGATCGGGTGCAGCTCCGCGATCTCGGGATCGACCGCAACGCCGCGTGAGCGGAAAAGGCACTAGACGACCAAGCCCTCAGGCTCGGGCTTGGTCGCCGCCGCGGCGAGCGGCGCCCAGTCGTCGGCGGGGTGGAACTTGAGCTGGCCGGCCGCGCCGGCCGCTTCGTTGGCGTTCTCGAAGATCGAGCGGATATCGCGCTGCATCCAGTCCGGCAGGGCGCTGTGGCTGCGCAGGATCATGTCGAAGCGCTGCGGCTGGATCAGGCCGTCGAACTGCAGGGCCCCGAGCTTGGTCAGCTCGACGTCGAGCAGGAAGCGAGTCGATTCCTTGTCGTCCTCGCCGCCGCCCTGGTCGCCCCGGCCGCCATGGTGGCGGAAGAAGAAGTGCAACTGCTGCAGCGACTGCCCGTCGAAGAAGGGCACCGGCAGGAAGCGCCACTCGACGCCGGCCGCGTCCGCCTGCGCGGCCATGCGGCCCAGGTCGCCGCGCAGCCGGGCGAGCAGCCCCTGGTGGCCGAGCGCTTCCAGCCGCGCCGTCAGGCGGCCGTGACCGAAGCCGTCGAGCCAGGCGCCGGGATCGCCGCCGGTCAGCGCGTTGAGGAAGAACAGCAGGCTCGAGGCCAGCTTCGGGCCGGGCTGGGGCACCGAGGTCCCGCTCGGCTGGGTCGCGCTCTGACTCGTCGGCGCGCTCAGCTCCGTGTCCTCCAGCAGCGGCAACAGCGCTTCGAGCGCCGGCCACTGGCGCGCCAGGGCCTCGATGGCCGGGCTGCCGCCGGCGGCCCGCGTCTCGGCGCCGGGCTGCGGCATGCCGTCCGGTAGGGTCAGCAGCAGCCGCGTGCCTTTCGGCAGCGCCGTCTCGACGGCGAGCTGCAGGGTGCCGCGCGGCGTTTCGAGAATCGGCTGACCGCCCGCCGCGCTGCCGATGACCCGGCCCTGCAGCACCGGCTGCGTCGCCGGGCTGCGGCCGACGGCGGCGATGTCCAGGGCGGCGGCCAAGCGCGCCGGCGCCAGGCCGGCCAGGTGGGTGAGCAGGGACTGCTGTGGCTGGGTCGGCGAGGCGCCGAGCGTGGGACCCGCCTGGGCCGTCGCCACGGTCGCCTGTCCGGGCGGCGTGACCTGTTGAATGCGGACCTCGAGAGTCGTCCCGGGATTGAGCGACGCTGTCGGACCGGCAGCCGCCGTCGGTGCCGCGCCGCTGCCGAGCTTTGCCGCGCCGAGTAGAGCGCCGGCAGCGCCGGTCGGGCTTTGGCCGGCCGTCGCGCCGGCTTGCGTGCCGGCCGAGAGAACCAGCGCTTGGATCGGCCGACCGACGGCGAGCACGTCGACGGTCGGGGTGGCGTGGCCGAGGGCCGGCGTCGGCGTGCCGGCGCCGCCGGCCGCGCCCTGTCCGCTCGCGAGCAGGCCGCCCGCTGGCCCGGCGCGCTGGCCGAGCGCGTCGGCCCCGGCTTGGCGCGGCAGCAGGGTGACCTGCAGGTCCGGTTGCAGGCTCCTGACCTGGAGCGAGAGCTGGTCGCCGCGGACCAGGGCCGCGTTGGTGCTGACCCGGAGCTGACCGATCTCGCTGCGCAGGATGAAGCCGCCGTCGGGGTCGCGGTCGATGACGGAGGCCGCCAGCAGGCTGCCCGCCGGCAGGCGCGCGGCGGCGGGCGGCGGCTCGCGGATCACCGCCGGGTCGCCGAGGGCGCCGCCGCCGCCCGGGGCGGGTAGCGCGCTCGGCAGCGGGCTGGGCGCCGGCCGGCCGCCGGCCGGCGGGGAGGCCGGCGGCGCGGACTCCAGCGGCAGGATCGTGATGTGCAGTTGCGAGCCGGCGCTGCGGATCTGCAGGGAGACCTCGCGGCCCGGCGGCAGGGCGAGCTTGGTGGCGACGGCGAGCAGGCCGGCGTTGGTCTGCACCAGGAGCTGGCCCTGCCGGTTCTGGCCGGAGACGACGCCGTGCAGCAGGCTGCCCGGCCCCAGCCGCAGGGCGGCGGTCGGCGGGTCGCTCACCGTGCCCGGCGCGCTCGAGCCGGCCGCCTGGTGGGTCGGCGGGGCGGCGGGCCTGGTCGGGAGAGTGACCTCGCTCATGGCATCACGACGTCAGCCGGGCGGCGCTTCGGCGATGTCGCGGGCCAGGCGGCGCAGGGACTCGGCGGCGGCGGAGTCCGGGTGGCGCGTCAGCAGCGGCGTCTGCTTGCGGATCGCCGCCTTGACCTTGCCGTCGCGCGGCACGATGCCGAGCAGGGCCGGGCGCAGGCCGAGGAAGCTCTCGCAGGCCTTGGCGAGGGCCTGGTAGGTCTTCTCGCCTTCGCTGACGCTGCCGGCCTGGTTGACCACGATCTTGGGCAGCGCCTGGGGCGTGCGCATGACCAGCAGCTTGATGAAGGCGTAGGCGTCGGTCAGCGACGTCGGCTCGTCCGTGACCACGACGATGCACAGCCCGGACTGCGCGGCGAGGAAGCGCACCGGCCGCTCGACGCCGGCGGCCAGGTCGAGGATCACCCGGTCGTAGTCGCCGGCCAGGCGGAACAGCGAGTCGGTCAGGTCGGCGAGCTTCTCGGCCGCCAGGCCGGCCAGGCCGCCGGCGCCCGAGCGGCCGGCGATGACGTCGAAGCCGGCATCGGGATGGCGGCTGCGCGCCGCCGCCAGGCTGCACTCGCCGCGCAGGACGGCGCTGAGATCGCGCTCCGGCACCAGCCCGAGCTGCACGTCGACATTGGCCAGGCCGAGATCGCCGTCGAACAGCAGGGTCGAGAGGCCGATCTCGGTCAGCGCATGGGACAGGCTGATGGCCAGCCAGGTCTTGCCGACGCCGCCCTTGCCCGAGGCGATGGCGATCAGCTTGGGATGGGTCCGGACGGCGGCGGTCGGGGCGTAGAGAACGGCGGGCTGGGTCATGACTGGGTCCCCATGGCGAGCGTGGGTGAGGCCATCGATGCGCTGTCCGGCAAGAGCAGGCGGGCGAGGGCGATGGGGCCGAGCGGTGCCAGCCCGTCGGCGATGGTCGGTGCCACGCCGGCGCCGAGCAGGGCGAGGCCGCTGATCTTGCCGGCGCTGATGATGCCGCCAAGGCGCCGGGTCACGTCGATCTTGGTGACGAACATGCCGGTCGCGCCGGCCTCCTTGAAGACCAGCGCGGTCTCGGCCGACTCCGAGGCGTCCAGGCCGGCCGGCAGGGCCAGGATGCAGTCGGCCTCGGCGTCCCGGGCGGAGTCGGCGAGCAGGGCGACCGCCGAGGAGTCGAAGGGATCGAGACCCGGGGTGTCGATGAAGACCAGGTCCGCGGTCACCGCCTCGAGCGCCTCCGCCAGGGCCGGCAGCTCCTGTGCCAGATGAAGCGGCACCTCGAGCGCGCGCGCGAAGGTCGCCATCTGCTCCTGGCCGCCGGCCTTGCCGGTATCGGCCGTGATCACGGCGACGTCGAGGCCGGCCAGCCGCGCCCTGGCGCAGAGCTTGGCCACGGTGGCGCTCTTGCCGGCGCCGGGCGGCCCGGCCAGGAGCAGCGGCCGGGCGCCGCGCTTCAGGTTCGGCGGCGCGAAGGCCAGCTCGGCGCCGAGCGCGCCGGCCAGCGCCTTGCTGGCCGAGACATCGCCGAGCCCGGCGGTGCGCCCGATCAGCCGCTCGATCAGGTCGTCCGGGGCGCGGTGAAAGCGCAGGGCCGCGCGGATCCGGTCGGCATGGCGCAGGTCGTCGACCGCCGCGGCCTTGTTGGGCGTGACCGGCGGCTCGTCTTCGATCGCCGCGGTGATCGAGACCAGGCCGCTGCCTTTTTCGGTACTGGTCGAGAGGATCACCGCATCGGGCCCGAGCAGCTCGCGGAGCTGCTGCATCGCCTCGGGCATGGAACTGGCTGTGAAGGTTTTCAGCTTCATCGCGGTTTCAACGTCGCTCCCTGGTTAACTCAAATCTGTCCGAGGGTTCTGATTCTAGCCTTGGCGTGGATTTCGTTCTGCGACAGCACGGCCGTCGAGGGCCGGCAGCGCTCGACGATCGAGCGCACATAGGGCCGTATGCCGGGGCTGGTCAACAAGACCGGGGCTTCCCCCATCATGGCGTGGCGGTCGAAGGTCTCGCGGATCTTGACGATGAAGTCCTGGATCTTCGAGGGCGCCATGGCGAGCTGCCGCTCCTCGCCTTCGCCGTGCAGCGACTCGGCGAAGGCTTCTTCCCATTCGGGCGAGAGCGTGATCAGCGGCAGATAGCCCTGGTCGTTGGTGTGCGCGTTGGAGATCTGCCGGCCCAGGCGGCTGCGGACGTGCTCGGTGATGGTGGTGATGTTGCGGGTATAGCCGCAGGCCTCCGAAATGCCCTCCAGGATGGTCGGCAGGTCGCGGATCGAGATCCGCTCGGCGAGCAGGCTCTGCAGGCAGCGCTGCACGCCGCCGACCGAGATCTGGTTGGGCACCAGGTCGGCGACCAGCTTCTGCTGGTCCTTGTCCAGGTCGTCGAGCAGCTTCTGCGTCTCGGCGTAGGACAGCAGCTCGGCCATGTTGTCCTTGATGATCTCGGTCAGGTGCGTGGCGATCACCGTCGGCGGATCGACCACCGTATAGCCGCGGAACAGCGACTCCTCGCGCTGGCTTTCGTCGACCCACATGGCCGGCAGGCCGAAGGTCGGCTCGATCGTCTCCTCGCCCGGCAGGCTGATCTTGTCGCCGCGCGGATCCATCACCAGCAGCATGTTCGGGCGCAGTTCGCCGCGCCCGGCCTCGATCTCCTTGATCCGCACGAAGTAGCTGTTCGGCGGGAGCTGCAGGTTGTCCTGGATGCGCACCGAGGGCAGCACGAAGCCGGCCTCCTGGGCGAGCTGCCGGCGCAGCGCCTTGATCTGGTCGGTGACCCGGTGGCCACTCTGGTTGTTGATCAGGCTCAGCAGTCCGTAGCCCAGCTCGAGGCGCACGTGGTCGATCTGCAGGACGTTGGCGATCGGCTCCTCGGCGACCGGCGGCGGCTCCTCGGCCAGCGTCTGGGCCTCGATCTCGGCCCGCTCCACGGCGACCTGCTTGCGGCTGCTGGCCCAGGCCAGGCCGCCGGCGACGCCGGCCAGGGTCATGAAGGGCAGCATGGGCACGCCGGGCACCAGGGCGAGGGCGAACATCAGCACCGCCGAGAGGCCGATCGCCCGCGGATAGCCGCCGAGCTGGCCGAACAGCGCCTTGTCGGCCGAGCCGATGGCCGCCGACTTGGAGACCAGCAGGCCGGCGGCCGTCGAGACCACGATGGCCGGGATCTGGGTGACCAGGCCGTCGCCGACGGTCAGCAGGGTGTAACTATGGGCCGCGTCGCCGAAGCTCATGTCGTTCTGCACGACGCCGACGATGATGCCGCCGATGATGTTGATCAGGGTGATCAGCAGGCCGGCGATGGCGTCGCCGCGCACGAACTTCGCGGCGCCGTCCATGGCGCCGTAGAAGTTGCTCTCGTCCTCCAGGGTCCGGCGCCGCTCGCGGGCCTCGTTCTCGTTGATCAGGCCGGCCGAGAGGTCGGCGTCGATCGCCATCTGCTTGCCGGGCATGGCATCCAGGCTGAAGCGCGCCGAGACCTCGGCGATGCGCCCGGAGCCCTTGGTGATGACGATGAAGTTCACGATCACCAGGATGCCGAAGACAATGATGCCGATGACGAAGTTGCCGCCCATCACGAAGTTGCCGAAGGCCTGGATGACCTGGCCGGCGGCGTCGGTGCCCTCGTGCCCCTGCGCCAGGATCAGCCGCGTCGAGGCCAGGTTGAGCGCCAGGCGCAGCATGGTGGCGATCAGCAGGATGGTCGGGAAGGAGCTGAAGTCGAGCGCCCGGTTGATGAACAGCACGGTCATCAGGATCAGGACCGAGAGCGTCATCGACATGGCCAGCGAGAAGTCGAGCATCCAGCTCGGCATCGGCAGGATCAGCACCGCCAGGATGCAGACCACGCCGAGCGCCAGCGCGATGTCGCCGCGCTTGACGGCGTCGATCAGGCGGCTGGCGGCGCCCGGCCCCGCGGCCGCGGGCGCCGCCGCGCTCTCCTCTCGTGTCGCGATGTCAGACATCGGCGCGTCTCTGTCGGAGCCCTAGGCGCCGGCGCTCAGATATGGACCCGCTCCGGCTCGCCGGGCGCGGGCACCGAGACGCCCTCCTGGCTGTAGAGCTTGAGCTTGTTGCGCAGGGTGCGGATCGAGATGCCGAGGATGTTGGCGGCGTGCGTCCGGTTGCCCAGGCAGTGGCTCAGGGTGTCGATGATCAGGTCGCGCTCGACGTCGGCGACGGTGCGGCCGACCAGCTCGCGGGTGCCGCCCGGGCCGGCCTCGGCGTCGGCCGTCGCGGCGTGACCTTGGCCCAAGCTCGCCTCGGCGTCGGCCGGCTCCGGTGCCAGCTTGGCGCCGGTTAGCTGAATGGCCTGCGGCCCGATGCGGTCCTCGGTGGCGAGCAGGATCGCCCGGTGCATGGTGTTCTCGAGCTCGCGGACGTTGCCCCGCCAATGGTGGCTGCGCAGCTCTTCCAGCGCCTCGGGCGCCAGCCCGGGCGTGGCCATGCCGTTGGCGGCGGCGTACTTGGCCGCGAAGTGCTTGGCCAGCACCTCGACGTCGCCGACCCGCTCGCGTAGGGGCGGCAGGGCGACGGTCACCACGTTGAGGCGGAAGAACAGGTCCTCGCGGAAGCTGCCCTTGCGGACCGCCTCCTCGAGGTCGCGGTTGGAGGTGGCGATCAGGCGGATGTCGACCTTGATCGGCTGGGTGCCGCCGACCCGGTCGATCTCCCGCTCCTGG
The DNA here is from genome assembly GCA_028280455.1 of Kiloniellales bacterium. Classification (GTDB taxonomy): domain Bacteria; phylum Pseudomonadota; class Alphaproteobacteria; order Kiloniellales; family JAKSDN01; genus JANQLT01. Next base: position 57,736 of record JANQLT010000039.1, on the reverse strand, counting down.
ATGGCGCGCAGCAGCTTGGCCTGCAGGCGCGGATCCATCTCGGAGATCTCGTCCAGCAGCAGGGTCCCGCCGTTGGCCTCCTCGAACTTGCCGATGCGCCGGGCGACGGCGCCCGTGAAGGCGCCCTTCTCGTGGCCGAACAGCTCGGACTCGAGAAGGTTGTCGGGGATCGCCGCGCAGTTCACCGAGACGAAGGTGGCGGAGGCCCGGCGAGACTTGCTGTGGATGTAGCGCGCCATGACTTCCTTGCCGGTGCCCGACTCGCCGGTGATCAGCACGGAGGCGTCGGCCGGGGCGATCTGCTCGGCCAGGCGCAGCACCTTGCCCATGGCCGGGTCGCGGGTGATGAAGTGGGTCGTCTCCTCGGCCACGGCCGCCAGCACCGCGGCGATCAGCTCGGCATCGGGGGGCAGGGGCACGAACTCCTTGGCGCCGGCGCGGATCGCCCGGACCGCCTGCTCCGTCTCGGTGCCGATGCCGCAGGCCACCACCGGGACGAAGATGCGCTCGGCCTCGAGGCCCTCGATGAGCTGCTTGATGTCGAGCATCACGTCGACCATCAGCAGGTCGGCGCCCTGGCCGGCCCGCAGAGCCTTCATCGCGGCGGTGATGTCGTCGACATGGGCGATCTTGGCGCCGCGCTCCAGGGCGATCTTGCCCGCCGAGGCGATATGGCCGTCCAAGGTTCCGACGATGAGAAGGCGCATGTGACCTGACCTTTCCGTCCTGGCGATCAACCGTAGATTCTGAGGCGCTCGCTCGGGGCGAGCATGGCGTTGAGCGTTGTCTCGAGATGCCGGGGGTTCTCCTGGCGCGCGACCGAGAGCATCCCCGCGGCGTAGATGCGCTTGACCAGCTGTTCCTGGTGGGCGTTTCGCTCGATCTTGTGGGCGAGCGGCAGGAAGATCATGTGGGCCATGACGGCGCCGTAGAAGGTGGTCAGCAGCGCGACGGCCATCGCCGGCCCGATCGCGCTGGGGTCGTCCAGCCGGCCGAGCATCTGGACCAGGCCGATCAGGGTGCCGATCAGGCCCATCGCCGGCGCCACTTCGCCGGCGCGCCGGAAGATCGCGGTCGAGCGGTAGTCGCGCTCGGCGCTGGCCTCCGCCTCGTTGCGCAGGGTCGATTCGATGTGTTGCTCGACGTGGCCGTCGACCACCATGGAGAGGGCCAGGCGCAGGAAGGGCGTGTGGCGCAGCCGGCGGATATGGCGGTCCAGCCCGAGCGGCCCGTGTTGCCGCGCCTCCAGGGCCAGCACCAGGACGCGCTGTGCGGCCGCCTGCGGCTTGTCGACGTTGTAGACCATGGTCTGCAGGAAGACGGCCGGCACCTTGAGGAAGTCCGACAGGCCGTAGGAGATGGCGGTGACGAAGGTCGTGCCGCCGACCACGATCAGCAGGGCGGGGACGTCGAGGAAGCGGTCGATCGAGCCGCCGATGGCGACGGCGCCGGCGATCAGGATGAAGCCCCCCAGGACACCGGTCAGGGTCGAGAGGTCGAAGGTCGGCTCGGGGGCGGCGGGGAACCGCTCCTTGGGGATCGCCGCCTGAACGTTGTCGGTCGTGGCGTCAGCCATCGTAGTCTCGCCTCTTCTCGCGCGGGCCGAGTCCGGGCCGCCGGCTCATGGCCTCAGGAACGCTCCATCTTGATGATCTCGGTCATGGTCACGCCCAGCCGGTCCTCGACCACGACGACCTCGCCGCGGGCGACCAGCCGGTTGTTGACGTAGATGTCGATGGCTTCGCCGACCTTTCGGTCCAGCTCGACCACCGCGCCGCGGCCCAGCTTGAGGAGCTGGCTCACCTGCATGTTCGCCTTGCCGAGCACCGCGGAGACCTGGACCGGGATCTCGTAGACCGCCTCCAGCTCCTTGGCATTCGTCGGGACCTTCTCTTCCTCTTGCGACGCCGCGTCGACCGCGTCCTCCGGCTGTGCGCCGTCGTTGTCGAGGTCCGTCAGGTCCAAGCCTTCACCGTCCGCCATGGTCTCAATTCCTTCCTTTCGAGCTAGATCTCGGCCGGCGCCTGATCCGCTGGATCAGGGCTTGGACCTTTGTCGCCTGCCGGCGCGTCGCCCCGGCTCTGTCTGAGCGCCGCAGCGCGTTCGTCGATCAGGGTCTGGAGCTCCTGCCAGACTTGCGCGCTGTCGAGCTCGGCACCGCCGCTCGCCCACTCGATCCGCACGGCGCCCTGATCCAGGGCGCCGTCGGGCACCAGCACCAGCTTGCCCTCGAAGGCGCTGCCCGCGGCCAGGTCGTCGAGTCTTTCGCGCAGCGGGTCGATGACTTCATCGGCCGCCCGGATCACCACCCGCGGCTCGGCTTCGAGCCGCCGCAGGGACTCGGCGATGGCCGTCTCGATCTCGGCGAAGCCGAAGTTCTTCTGCAGGCAGGGGAAGAGCGAGCCGAGCGCTTCCAGCGCCAGCTCCATGGCCTCGGCGCGGCGGGTCTCCTTGTCGCCCTGCAGTTGCTGGAAGAGCGCGTCGAGCTGTTGCTGCGCGCTCTGCAGGCTGCTGGCCAGGCCCTGCTCGATGCCCTGCAGCGCCTCGCTTCGTCCCTCGTTCTGGCCCGCCTCGAAGGCCTCGCGCCGGGCCGCGTCGAGCTCGGCCTCGCTGAAGCTCGGCTCCTCGGGCTCGGGGACCTCCGGCTCCTCTTCGACCTCGACCGGCGCGGCCGGCCGGTAGACGTCGAAGGAGGTGTCGAACAGGAATTTGCGAATGGCGGTCATCGGTTGTCCGTCGCGCTCAGTAGATGAGCTCGTCCTCGCCCTTGCTGTCCGAGATCACGATCTCGCCGCGCGCCGAGAGATCCTTGGCCACGGTGACCATGTGCATCTGCGCCTCGTCGACGTCGCGCACCCGCACCGGGCCCATGGCCTCCATGTCTTCCTTCATGATCTTGGCGGCGCGCTCCGACATATTGGAGAAGAAGAGCTCCTTGATCGCCTCGGAGGCGCCCTTGAGCGAGAGCACGATCTTGTCGTTCTCGGCCGAGCGGATCAGGGTCTGGATGCCGGTCGGGTCGAGCTTCATCAGGTCCTCGAAGGTGAACATCAGGGCCTTGATCTTCTCCGCGGCCTCGCGGTTCCGCTCCTCGAGCGAGGCCATGAAGCGGTTCTCGGTGCCGGTATCGAGGAAGTTGAAGATGTCGGCCATCAGCTCGTGGGCGTCGCGGCGGTTGGTGCGCGAGAGGTTGCTCATGAACTCGTTCCTCAGGGTGCGCTCGACGTCGTCGAGCACCTCGCGCTGCACCGACTCCATGCGCAGCATGCGCATGATGACTTCCATGGCGAAGGGCTCGGGCAGGATCCCCAGGACGCGCGAGGCGTGCTCGGTCTTGATCTTGGAGAGGACCACGGCGACGGTCTGCGGGTACTCGTTCTTCAGGTAGTTGGCGAGCACCGACTCGTTCACGTTGGCCAGCTTCTCCCACATGGTCCGGCCGGCCGGGCCGCGGATCTCCTCCATGATGGTGTCGACGCGGTCCTTGTTGAGGACCCGCATGAGCAGGCGCTCGGTGCTCTCCATGCTGCCGACCAGGGAGCTGGTCGAGGAGAGCTGGTCGACGAACTCGACGAAGAGCTTCTCGATCACGTCGGAGCTGACGCCGCCGAGGCTCGACATGGTCTGGGAGATCTCCTTGATCTCCTCTTCCTCCATCAGCTCGAAGAGCCGCGCGGCGTTCTCCTCGCCGACGGACATGACCAGCAGCGCCGCCTTCTCGGCGCCGGTCAGAGAGCGATAGTCGTCGCGCATCCGCATGGGCTATCGGGCTCCGGCCTAGGTTTCCTGATAGATCCACTGCCGCAGGAGGCCGACGACCTCCTCCGGGTTGCTCTCGACGATCTCGGCGATCTTCTTGACGGAGGAGGCGCGCACCTGGCCCTCGATCCGGCTCATGTCGATCTTCTGCTCGAGCGCGCCGGAGTTCTCCGCGGCGCTCGACGGCTGCGGCACGCCGCCGCCCTCGGGGGCTGCCGCCGGCAGCCCGCCCGCCGCGTCGAAGTCCGGCCCGGCGAGCATCGGCTGGGCGCCGGTCGGGTCCGGCAGCAGGCCGAACTCGTTGTGCTGGGCTGCCGGCTTGCTCTTCGGCATCTCGAGGACGCGGGTGATCAGCGGCCGGATGACGAAGAGCAGCATCAGGATCGCCACCACGCCCAGCACCAGCAGCTCGACGATGCGCATGATCTCGGCCTGGGTGAAGCCCATGACCAGCTTGCCGGCCGTGGTCTCGATCTCTGTCTCGAGGTCGTAGAAGCGCATGTTGACGACCTCGAGGCTGTCGCCCCGGGCCTCGTCGAAGCCGACCGCCGAGCGGACCAGCGCCTGGAGCTTCTCCAGCTCCTCCGGCGCGCGCTCCTGGTAGACCACGTCGCCCTCTTCGTTCTCGATGTAGCTGCCGTTGACCAGCACGGCGACCGAGAGCTTGCGGACCTCGCCGGTCTCGCGCACGTGGGTGCGCACGGTGCGGGAGATCTCGTAGTTCACCGTCTCTTCCGTGCGCGCGGTGCGGCTCTGGGCGCCGCCGCCGTCGAGCCCGCCCAGCTCGGCGTCCGGCAGGTTGTTGGCCACGGTCACCGCGTCGGCGTCGCCGCCTTCCTGGTTGTCGGAGGATTCCTCGACGGTCTGGGTCGAGCGGACCACCTGGCCGTCGGGATCGTAGATCTCCGCGTTCTCGGTGATCCGGTCGAAGTCCATGTCGATGCGGACCTCGGCGCGGACGTTGCCGGGGCCGACGTAGCGCTCGATCAGCTCCTCGATGGTCCGGGTCACCCGCCGCTCGTAGGCCGCGCGCATCTCCTCGGCCGTGTTGGCGTTGGCCTCGGCGCTCTGGTCGTCGCTGCCGCGGGCCAGCAGCGAGCCTTGGTTGTCGACGATGGAGATCATGCGCGGCTTGAGGCCGGGCACCGCCGCGGCGACCAGGTGCTGGATGGCCGCTACCTGATGGCGATCGAAGCGCCGGTTGCCGTCCATGGTGACGACGATCGAGGCGCTGGGCTCCTGGCGGTCGCGGCTGAACAGCTCGCGCTTGGGCATGACCAGGTGGACCCGGGCCCGCTTGACGTCGCCGATCGACTGGATGGTCCGCGCCAGCTCGCCTTCCAGGGCGCGCAGGTGGTTGACGTTCTGCACGAAGTTGGTCGTGCCGAGGCCGTCGGAGCGGTCGAAGATCTCGTAGCCGATGGAGCCGCCGTTGGGCAGGCCCTGCTCGGCCATGGACAAGCGCAGGCGTCCCACCTGGTTGCCCGGGACGTAGATCTGCGTGCCGTTGGGCCCCAGCTTATAAGGTACGTTCTGCTGCTCGAGGAGCGAGACGATCTGGCCGCTGTCCTGGCTGTCGAGATCGCCGTAGAGCAGGGACATCTCCGGCGTGGCCAGGCGGCTGGTCAGGTAGATGAAGAAAGCGAGAATGCTCGCCGCCACGCCAGCCATGGCGGCCAACCTCATGGGGCCGAGGTTGCTCAAGGTCTGAAGAAAGGCGTTCACGTAGCTGACCGTCCTGGATCGCTGGGCGCTGAAGACGTCTCCGGCGGCGCAGGTGGCAGCTAAGGGTGGGTTCCGCCGCGCCGACGTCGGCCAAGCTATCCAGTTGCAGTAAAGCGCCCGTTAACGACAGGCAGCTTCTGCCTAGCACTGGGAAGATATTGCCGCTTTTGTTGAAGCGCCGGAGTCCGGGCGAGGAGTCGGGCAGCGGCGCCGGAGGCGCTTCGGCCGGCTCAGGTCCCGGCGGCAGGATGGGCGGTGGGCACCCGAGGGCGCCCCGAAGAGGTCACTCGTCGTCGATCGGCCGGCGGTACTGCTGCAGGCGGGTGGTGCGCAGGCCACGCATGCCGTGGCGATCGATCAGACGCTGCCAGGAGAGAAACTCCTCGACCGAGAGAGTATAACGTTCGCAAGCGTCTTCGAGGCTGATCAGGCCGCCGCGGACGGCGGCGACAACCTCCGCCTTGCGCCGAATTACCCAGCGCTTCGTGTTGGGCGGCGGCAGATCGTTAATCGTCAGCGGCTCACCTGCCGGACCGATCGTTTTCGGTGCCATACCTTGGGTATCTGACACGATTCTTGCTCTCCACAGCGGAAATCGCGGTGCTGTAGGGATGTTAGTCGTGCCGCCTTTACAAATACCTAAGCTGCGGTTTTTATTGAACGATTAAGTATATCTTGAGCGCTATTAACAAGAAGCAAAGAAGAACGCGGCCGGCCCCTGCTTGCCAGGAACCGACCGCCAGCCCCCGCCGGCTATCGGCTTATCGGCGGATTCTCAGGAGCTCTTCGAGCATCTCGTCGGCCGTGGTGATGATCTTGGCGCTCGCCGAATAGGCCCGCTGCGTGACGATCATGCGGGTGAACTCCTCGGCGATGTCGACGGTCGAGGATTCCAGCGCCCCCGAGGCGATCCCGCCGGCGCCGGCCGTGGTCGGCAGCAGGATCTGCGCCGGGCCGGAGAAGTCGGTCTCCTGGAAGGCGTTGTTGGAGCGGGGCTCGAGGCCGTTGGTGTTGGCGAAGTCGGCCAGCACGAGCTGATAGATGTCGGTGCGCTCGCCGTTGTCGAAGACCGCCGTGACCAGGCCGTCCTCGGAGATCTCCAGGGTCGAGAAGTTGCCGAAGCGCTTGCCGTTCTGGTCAGTCTTGCCGACGGTGAAGTCGCCGGCGAACTGCTTCAGGCCGTCGAGCTCGCCGAAGGTGCCGAGATCGAGGGTGATCTGGTTGCGGTCCTGGGTGGTGTCGGTCGCGGCGTTGTTGTCGTAGTCGATGAAGAACTCGACCTCGTTGTTGGCGTTGACCGAGACGTAGGGCGCGTTCAGGGCGGTGATGCCCTGCAGCCTGCCGGCGGAGCTGAAGCTGACGTCCGCCATGCGGAAGCCGACCCCGTTGTTGGAGAGCACGACACCGCTGAGCGCGGCCGTCAGGTTGGTATCCAAGCTGGCCATGTTGGTGTCGTTGGAGAGGTCGTAGGAGGCGCCGCCGGCGGGAATGGTGAGCGCGAAGGTCTGGCCGCCCGAGGAGGTCAGGGTCAAGGTGCTGGCCGGTGCCAGGTCGTTGACGCCGTCGACGATCGAGCCGCTCGAAAAGGTCAAGCCGGCCAGGGCGGCATCCAGGTTGGTCTTCAAAGCGGTCCGGTCGCCGGCCACGTCCAGATCGTAGGTCGTGGCGCCGGCCAGGTTCAGGGTGATGGTGTCGTTGCCGTTGACGAAGGCGAGCGTGCCGGGCGGGGTCAGCTCGTCGCCGGCCACCATCGGCACGCTTGCCGTGTAGACCGTGCCGCCGATCGTGATCGCCACGGTGTGGGGCGCGCCGGCGGTGACCACGGTGCTGGCGGCACCGAAGGCGCCGTTGATGTTGGGGACGGTCGCGCCGGCGGTGGTCGTCGTCGCCGAGGCGTAGGTGAAGTTGGTGACGGCCGTCAGCGCATTGGGGATCGCCACGGTGGTCTCGAAGGTGTCGGCACCGATCGCGACCGAGATGTTCACGGTCGAGGAGTCGGTCTTGGTCACCGTGATGTCGCTGGCGCCGGTCCTGACCGAGCCGAAGAAGTTGCCGGTCGCGGCGCTGAAGGTGAAGTTGGTGATATCGGTCAGGCGGGTGTTGTCGAGGTTCGCCGTGGTGGTGTCGCTGTCGGCGAAGTTCGTGTTGGCGTCCGAAAAGCGGCCGCTCATCGCCCAGGTGTTGTTCGCCGTCTTGACGAAGAAGTAGTCCATCGACTGCAGCGTGCCCTGCGAGTCGTAGAGCGGCAGCGTGATCTGATGCACCGAGCCGATGGCGTCGTCGGCCGGCAGGTTGGCGGCGATCTCCATCATGGTCGTCGGCTCGGCCGTCACGCTGAGGCCCTGGATGTTGACGGTCTCGAGGTTGGCGAAGGCCAGGGTCGGCACGTTGCCGTTGGTGTCGAACCGCAGGCCCTGCAGGAACAGGCTGCCGGTCGAGGTCATCAGGTTGCCGTCGGCGTCGGTGATGAAGGAGCCGTCGCGCGTGAAGAGGAACTCGCTGGTCGCCGTCGAGGTCGCGGTCTCGCGGACCACGAACATGCCGTCGCCGGCGACGCCCAGGTCGGTCTTCGAGGGGCTGGACTGCAGCAGGCCCTGCTTCTCGATCTCCTGGAAGCGGTTGGAGCGCACGCCGCCGGGGGTGTGGAAGGTCCGGGTCGGCTCGACCGTGACGAGGCTCGAGAAGCGTGCCGCGACGCCTTTGTAGCCGATGGTGTTCACGTTCGCGATGTTGTCCGCGATCATGCCCATCGCCTGGGCCTGGGCGCTCAGGCCGGATACGCCGGCATTCATTGCACCGAAGATAGACATACCTTGATCTCCCCTTGCTCGCGGTCGTCTTGACCGTCAGGTAATCCTCATGTGCCGGCCGTCCGGCGCTGTCTCTCGCTAGCTGTCGTCGCTTTCGTCGTCGCCGCTGTCGGGCGCCTGGACCGAGTGGACCTCGCTCAGATCGACGCTCAAGGGGCCCATCACCAGGGTCACCTCGCCGTCGACCGATTCCACGCCGGTCACCTTGCCGAAGGTCGTGGTCGAGCTGTCGAGCAGCTCGTCTTCGGCGTCGAAGGCGCTGACCAGGACGCTGTAGACGCCGTCCTGAAGCTCGTTGCCGACGTCGTCGACGCCGTTCCAATCGAAGATGTGGCGGCCGGGGCTGGTGTTGCCCGAGGTCGAGAGCACCGGCACGCCGAACTGGTCGACGATGGTGATCACGGTCTTGGCCGCGTCCTGCTGGATCTCGTAGCCGATCCGGCCCGCGCCGTCCTCGAGGATCAGCTTGTCGCCGGTGGCCTCGGCGATCATGCCGATGTAGCCGACGCCGGTGGTCAGGTCGGTGATGCCCTGTAGGTCGATCAGGCGATCGAGCTTGTTGTTGGTGTTGATGGCCTGCTCGACCTGGGCGAAGCTCGTGAGCTGGTTCGTGAACTCGGTCGTATCGAGCGGCGACAGCGGATCCTGATTCTCGAGCTGGGTGGTCAGCAGGGTCAGGAAGGTATCGAAGTCTTCCGCAAGCGTGACCGAGCCCGAGGCGCTGCCTGCCGACGGCTCAACGATCGGTACACCGTTCACTTCCATGTCGTGTCGCTCCCTTCGCCGGGCCTGCCTAGGCCCGGATGTCGATCAAGCCGGTCATGGCGCCGGCACGGACGATGGCCGGCAGGTCCGGCAGCGCCGCGCCGTCATCATCGCCGGTCTCCTGTTGCGCGGCCGAGCGTCCGTCCTGCTCGGGCATGGCTTCCTGCTGCTCATGGCCGCCGGCGCCGAGCTGCAGGTCGAGCGTCAAGCCCTGGCCCTGGATACCGCTCTCCTTGAGGCTGCGCTCGAGGGACTGGATGTCGCGCTGCATCAGATCGAAGGTCTCCGGTCGCTCGATGGTGATGGCGGCCTTGACGTTGCCGTCGCGCGCGAAGTCGAGCCGCACGTCGATCCGGCCGAGCTCGGCCGGCTCGAGGCGGATGCTGAAGCGCTGCACCTGGGCGTTCATCGCCCGCTGGATCTGCACGGCGAGCTGCTCGCTCGGCGGCAGGCTGACCAGGCGGCTGGCGGCCTGGCTGTAGCCCTCGCTGCCGGCCTTGGCGCTGGTGCTGTTGTTGCCGGTCATGCCGGTCAGCGGCTCGACCGAGCCGTCGAGCGTGGCCATGCCCTGGCCGAGTCCGTCGGCGTCGATGCTCTGCAGGAGCTGCAAGCTGGCGAGCGCGGCGCTCCACAGCGGCGGCTGGGCGGCCGGCTGGGCGCCTTGGGCCGCCTGCGGCTGGCCGGCCGCGGTCTGCGGCTTGACGATCTGCTCGGCCTGCGCGGTCTCGGCCGGCGTCGCGGCCTGCTGTGCGAGCTTCGCCTTTGCGGCGGCCTTCGCCGGATGCGTGCTGGCCATCAAAGTGCGCTCGCCGCGCGCCGCCGGCCGCTCGCCGAGGCCGGCGTCGCCACCCTCGCTCGGCAGCGCGCTGCCGGGCGTGACCTGCGGGTCGCCGCTGGCGTTGGTCGTGCCGCGCGGCGCGATGGCGCCCGGCAAGCCGCTGGCGGCCGCGGCCTGCGACGGCGCCTGGCTCTGCGTCTGCTGCGGCACCGCGGTGCTGGCCTGGACGCTCTGCTGCGGCTCGGGCCTGGCGGCCGCCCGGGCCATGGCCGACGCGGTCTTGGCCGCGTCGGTGGCGGGCTGCTGCGCTGCCTGCGATGCCTGCGCGGGCGTTTTGGCCGGGCTCGCCGAGGGTGCCGGCGCGGCTTGGTTCCGGGTCGCGTTCTCGGACGCCGCCGCGGGCGGCGTCGCTGCCTGGCCGCCGGACGCCGTCGCGTTCGGCGGCGGGGCGAGGGGTGCGTCGCCGCTCGGCCCCGGCCGGCCTTGAGTCGTCGGAGCGGCCGCCGACGGCCGATCGAGCGGCTGGCCGGTCGGCGGCAGCGGGAGATCCGCGCCCGGCTGCTGGCCGGCCTGGGGCGGCGTCGCGCCGGGTTGCGCGCCTGGCGCGGTCGGCGTGGCGCTTGCGGTCTGGCTTGGCGTGCCGAGGGCCGGGTTCTGCGTGCCGTTGCTGGCCGGCACCACCAAAGCCGGATCGGTGCCGGCCGGATCGGCGATCCCGGCTTCCGCCTGACCGTTCGGCGTGACGGCCGCGGCCTGGCCGGCAGTCGCCGTCTGGGCCTGGCCCAGGGCTGCCTGGGCCTTGGCCTTTTGCTGCTCGCTGCGGAGGTCTTGGGGCAGCAGCAGGCCGGCGCCACCGTCGAGCGCCGCCAGCAAGGCCAGGAAGCCGTCGGCCGCCGACGTCGATTGCGACGCGGCCTTGCCGCCGGCGCTCTTGCCGCCGGCGAGGCTTCCTGCCTCCGGGATGATCCCGATGCCTTGCATGACCTGCCTGGTCCGCTGCTGGGGTTGGCCTTAGGCCACGGGTGGGACCAGCGAGAGCCGGACCTTGCCGGCGACCGGCTGCGGCACCCGCGGCATCTCGGGCTGGGCGTCGAGCACCGCCTTGTTCTGGCGGTCGACGGCGGCGAAGGCGTCGCGCAGCTCGCTCAGCATGCGCACGGACTCGGCCGCGAACTTGGCGTCGTTGTAGAGGTTGACCTGCGGCAGGCGCGCGATCACGAAGCGATGGATGCGCGCGATGTTGTAGCCGATGTCGTCGAGGGCCTCGAGCTCCAGGCACTGCACCATCTCGCTGAGGATCTCGATCGCCGCCGTGGTCGAATTGCAGCGCTCGGCGATGGCCTTGCGGGCGATCGCGCTGATCGCCTTGTGCAGGCATTCGATGGCCTGGTCGTAGGCCAGCACCACGGCCTGCTCCGGCCTCGCGGTGGCCAGGGCCTGGCGGCGCTCCTCGGTGAAGTGGTGCAGCATCTTGGCTCTCCTTGTGATCTCGTCTGGTCGCTGCCGCCGCTATGGAGGCGGCGGCCGGGTCCTTGGGGGCTGCTACTGGAAGAGTCGCAGCAGGTTCTGCGGTAGCTGGTTCGCCTGGGCCAGCATCGAGACACCGGCCTGCAGGAGGATCTGCTTCGAGGTGAAGTTCGTGATCTCCTGGGCCATGTCGAGGTCGAGAAGCTGGCTGCGGGCCGCCTCGCTGTTCTCCAGGGAGACGGCGAGGTTGGTGGAGGCGATGTCCAGCCGGTTCTGCAGGGCGCCGAGGTTGGCGCGCGCCCGGTTGAGACCGGTGACCGCGTTGCTCACCGCCACCGAGGCGGCGTTGGCGTTCTCCTCCGTCGAGGTATCGACGCCGGCCAGGCCGAGCGCCGTCGTGTTGACGGAGTCGATGGTCAGGTTGATCTCGTCCGAGGCCGCCTCGCCGGTGCCGATCCGGAACTTGAAGGTGTTGATCAGCGCGTTGGCGTCGACCTGGTTGGCGAAGATGCCGCGACCGAGCTGGATGTCGATCGTGCCCTGGCGGCCGACCGTGCCGCCGTTGTTGCCGGCATTGGAGAAGTCGGCGGTCAGCGTGCCGAGCTCGACCGCGCTGCCGTCGGCCAGGGTCAGGGAGATGTCGACGGTCGAGCCGTTGCCGTTGAGATCGCCGGTCGGGTTGCCGACACCGAAGCCGAAACTGAGCCCGGTCTTGCCGTCGAGCGTCACGTTGCCGGCACCGTTGGCCGAGCTGTCGTCGGAGACGGACAGGCGCAACAGGCCAGTATTGGGGTCGTAGCCGACGCCGGTCGTGTTGTCGAAGCCCAGCCCCAGGAGCGCCGAGTAGACGTCGGCGGTCAGGAAGGTGGTGTTGGGCGTGAAGGCGGCGTTGGCCACGGTGGTTCCGGCCGTGTCGCTGGCCGAGCCGATCGTGTTGGCCAGGCTGACCGTCCGGTCGAAGCCCTTGTCCAGTGTGAGCTGGACGCCGAATTGCGGAATATCGATGTCGAGCTCCTGCCCGACCTGCAGGTTCAATCCGGTGCCGGCCAAGGTGTCGATCCTATTGGTCAGGTCGAGCTGGATCTGCTGGTCGTCCAGTGCTTCCACGGTCTGTGTATTGGAAAGCCGCTGGCGGAAGTCGATGGTGACGTTGCCGTTGCCCTGGGCGTCGGCCATGCCTGTGAGCGTCACGTTTGCAACTTGCGTGTCGGCTGTGCCGTCGCCGTCGGCGTCGATGTGGACGCCCAGGGTGTGGTTGCCGTCGGCGAGGGCGGCGGTCGCGGCGCCGAGGGTGCCGACCGTGCCGCCGTCGACCGAGAAGGCGACGCCGGCCAGGGCGTCGAAGACCTGGCCGTTGCCGTTGCCGCCGTCGGTGGTGGCCAGGGCGAGCTGGCCGGCCGTGCCGCTGGCCAGCAGGCCGCTCAGGACCGAGATCGCCTGGTCGCTGAGGCCGCTGTTGTAGGTGGTGGCGACGCCGCTGCCGTTGCCGTTCGTGACGTTGGTCTGGGTGACGCTGGTGATGGCGGTCAGCGACGAGGAGAAGTCGAAGCTGTCGCCGAAGGTGACCGTCACGCCGAGCGAGGAGAAGTCGACGTCCAGGCTCTGTCCGGACGGGACCTGGCCGCCGGCCGCGCCGGCGCCGAAGGCCTGCTCGACCACCGAGGTGAGATCGAGCGTCGAGGTCTCGCTGGTCAGCAGGTTGGTGATCGTGAAGGCGTCGGTCGCCTGGTCGAAGCTGTAGGAGAAGGTGGCGTTGTCGGCGACCGTCGAGCCGAAGGAGAAGCCGATGTTGGCCTGGTCGAACAGCTCCTTCGCCCGGTTCTCGATGACGTTGCTGACGCCCATCTTGGTGACCGAGAGAATCTCGTTGGAGGCGTCGTAGCTGTAGCGGAACACCGAGTCGGCATCGACGCTGGAGTCGACGGTGATCTTGGAGATGCCGTCGTTCACCGGGTCGCTGGCCTGGAGCAGGACGCTGGCCTCGCCGCCGTCCAGCAGGTTGGCGCCGTTGAACTCCGTGTCCTGGGCGATGCGGTCGATCTCCAGCAGCAGTTGCTGGAACTCGGCGTCGATCAGGCTTCGCTCGACGCTGCCGAACTGCGAGGAGCCGGCCTGGATCGCCAGCGACTTCATGCGCACCAGGATGCCGTCGACCTGACCCATCGCGCCTTCCGCGATCTGCAGCATCGAAACGGCCTGGCCGGCGTTGACCCGGGCGGCCTGCAGGGCCGCGACTTCGGCGCGGAGCCGAGAGCCGATCGCCATCGAGGCGGCGTCGTCGCGCGCGCTGACGACCCTTTGACCGCTGGACAGCTGGGTCAGCGATCGGGTCGTCTCCATGTCGGACTTGGCCAAGTTCCGATGCGCCACATTGGCCGCGAAGTTGGAGATGACTGTCAGAGGCATGGTCTCGTCTCCTGCGTCTCTTAGGTCGGCTATGCGTCCGTCCCGAGGGTGATCTCTGTCTCTCGTCGCTTCCGGTCCCGCGGGACTTTCGCTGCGCTTGCCGGGACTCACTTTCTTCCTGGCAGGCGTGGGGATAGGAGCAACCGCCGTGCCAGTCGGCGGCGGGACGCCAATCCATTGAAAATGGGAGGTTTTTCAGATCAGGCCGGCGAGGGGCCCGGTTTCGCCGCCGGTGCGGGCGGCAAAGACTGCGTTACCTATCGGCAGTTTGTGCCGGTGCGGCCGGCAAGCGGGCAAAGAAAACCGCCGCTCCTGCGGGGGAGCGGCGGTCCTGTCTCGGCGCCCTTTCGGGCCTTGCGGCGGGGCTCAGGCGGAGAGGTCGAGGGGTTCGCTGGGCTGCGGATGGTCGGCGCCGGGCGCCTCCTTGCGCGCCGCCGTGTCGAGGGACGGGCGGCTCTGGGGCAGGACGGTCTGGCTGCTGTCGTGCGTCTGCTCGGCGAGCTCGCGCCAGGAATCCCGCAGCGGCTCCAGCAGGCCGATGACCTCGCGCGCCGCCGCGGCATCGTTCTTCATGTCGACCTCGAACAGCCGGCCCAGCATGAACTGGTAGAGCTGATGGAGGTTGCGGGCGATATCGCCGCCGGACTCGTGGTCGAGCGTGGTGCAGAGGTGGGTCAGGATCTCGGTCGCCCGGTTGTTGGCTTTCCAGCGGGCCTGGACGTCGCCGCTTTCGATCGCCTCGACCGCCTCGCGCAGGGAGACGATGGCCTTGTCATAGAGCAGCGCGACCAGCTTCACGGGCGAAGAGGTCATGACCTGCTGGGTCCCGTATGTCCTTAGAGCGCTGCGATCCATGACAAGTCGTCCCGAGTTCCTGTTGTTGGCCAGCCTTCGCGGCGGGCCCGCCCCCCTAGCGTCCGATCCCTAGTTGTCCGCCGTCAGCGCGTCGATCTGCGTGCGGATCGTGTCGAGTGTGTTGTTCATCGAGACCAGGGCCTGCTCCATGGCGACGTAGCGGTCCAGGAGCTGCTGGCGCTGAACCGCGAGCCGCTCCAGCAGGGTGTCGATGCGCGACTGGGTCAGCTCGTTCTGCTCGGTCAGATTGTCGGCCTCGAGCTGGATCGAGCCGGTCTGCTCGTTGAGCAGGTTGTCGACCTCGAAGAAGAGGTCCGAGCCGACGCCGGTCGAGAAGTTCAGGTTGACGTTGGAGACCGAGGAGCTGCCGGTGAAGACCAGCTTCAGCCCGGAGGCGCCCGTGGCATTGGTGGCGGTGATCGTGGTGCCGCTGATCGTCGTCGAGTTGGCCACGCCGTCGATGGTGGCCGCCGTGATCACGCCGTTGGTGACCGTCACGTCGAGGCTGTAGCCGCCGCTCTTGACCGTGGTCTCGCCGGTGAAGTCGAGCAGGGCGACCTGCGAATCCGAGGACGAGAAGTCGAAGGCGAAGAGGTTGCGCACCGCGCCAGGATCGTTGACCAGCTTCTCGTCGAGCACGGTCTCGTCGATCTGCAGGGTGTCGGCGAGCAGCGGATCGCTCAGGCCGGCGTTGTCGATGAACTCGATGCCGATCTCGTTGAGCACCTGGAAGCCGCTGCTCAGGCCCTGGGCGCCCTGGCCGAGGGTCCTGGAGATGGCGCCTTCGATGCTGCCGACCACGGGGTTGCCGAACAGGGCGCCGGCATCGGCCGAGGGTCCGCCGGTCTCGGGATCGGTCAGGCGCTGCTGGTTGAGGAAGCTCTTGACCGCGTTGTAGGCGTCGACGAAGTCGAGGATCTCCTGCCGGGCGGTGGCCAGGTTCTGCTCGATGTCGAGCTGGACCGTGGTGCCGACCTCGGCTTGGAAGAAGGAGAGGGTGACGCCCTCGAAGAGGTCGCTGACCGTGTTCGAGCTGCGCTCGACGATCAGCTCCGGGGTGGCGAGGCCGAGCCCGGAGGGCCCCGAGACGGTCAGGTCCGCATCGTGCTGAACGACCAGGCGGGATTTGCCGCCCTCGGTCACCACCGTGGCGCTGACGCCGGCGCTGGTCAGGTTGACGTCGGCGTTGATCGCGTCGCGCACGCCGTTGAGCGTGTCGGTCGCGGTGACGTTGATCGTGGCGATCTGGCTGGTGCCGAAGTTGAAGGTCAGCGTGTTGGTGACCCCGACCTGCGTCGTCGCAGGGTCGTCGAGGCTGAGGTTGAGCACGCCGCCGGGGTCGGCCGTGGTCAGCTCGCTCTGGCGGATCTCGACCCGGTAGTTGCCGTCGTCGTCCTGGATGACGCTGGCGGTGATGCCGGCATCGGAGAGGTTGCTGCTGGCGTTGATCTTGTCGCGCAGGCTGTTCGGCGTGTCGCCGACGACCACGGAGATGTCCTCCGTGGTGTTGTCGGGCAGGGTGATCGAGAGCGTGCCCGACTGGTTGAAGGCCGTCGTCGCGCTCGCCACCCCTGAGGTCTGCGAGGCGCTTAGGTCGATCAGGCCGTCGGTCCGGAAGCGGGCGTTCTGCGCGGTGCGCAGCTCGTTGGTCAGGGTCGTGCCGCCGTCGGCCGAGATGCCGAGGCCGGCCAGGACGTCGTTGGTCGTGCTCAGGGTCGTCACGAAGGTCGAGCCGCCGTCGGTCGAGAGGCCGAGGTCCGACAGGACGTCGTTGCTGACGCTGAGCTCGTTGAGGAAGGTCGTGCCGCCGTCGTTGGAGATGCCGAGCTCGCTGAGCACGCTGCCGGTCTCGCCGGTGAAGGCGAGCTGCTGGGTGGCGTTGTCCGAGGTGATGGCGAGGGTGTTGTTGGCGCCGCTGGTGATGATCTTTGCCGTGGCGCCGGCGTTGGCCGCGTTGATCTTGTCGCGCAGCGTGGTCAGGGTGTCGCTGGTGGTGACCGAGATGGCCTGGCCGTTCAGGTTGAAGTCGCCGGCCACGGTGCCCGCGCCGAGGCCCAGGGCGGTGCCGAGATCGCTGGTCGTGTCCGTCGCCGTGCCCGAGCCGACCCGGTGATTGAGGTCCAGCGTGACGTTGCTGCTGGCGGTGTCGGTGGTCAGGGCCAGCCGGCTGGTGCCGTTGACGGTCAGGACCGAGGCGGTGGCGCCGGTGCTGGCGCTGTTGATCTTGGTGACCAGAGTGGACAGCGTGTCGCTCGCGGTCACGTCGATCTGCTTGCCGTTGATCTCGAAGGCGCCTTCCACGGCGTTCGCGCCGAGCCCGAGGGCGGTGCCCAGGTCGTCAGTCGTGCTGGTCACCGTGCTGCCGCCGATCCGGTGCGACTTGGCCACCGTGACGCTCTGGCCGGTGTCGTCGGCGGTCAGGACCAGCACGTGCTGGCTGCTGGTCACGGAGACCACCGAGGCCGTCACGCCCGAGGCGCTGGAGCCGGTGTTGGCGTTGTTGATCCGCTCGGCCAGGTCGACCAGGTTGTCGCCGGGCTCGACCGTGATCCTCTTGCCGTTGATCTCGAAGGCGCCGTGGACCGACTGGCTGCTGCCGCCGAAGGCCAGTCCCAGGTTGTCGGTGTTGGAGACGGCGGTGTCCGTCGAGAACTGGTGAGCCGCCGCGATCTGCAGCAGCTCGATGCTGTGGCTGCCGGTGGCGGCGGCGTTGGTGACGCTGACCCCCATCAAGGTGCCGGCGGCTGAGGGCGTGCCGCTGGTGGCGGTCGTCGAGGCGAAGACGTCCTTGGCCTCGAAGACGTCGCCGGCATCGCCGAAGGTGACGCGGCCGCGCAGGTCGTTCAGGGATGTGCGGAGGGTGTTGAAGAGGTTCCGCAGATCCTCCAGGGCCGTAATCTGAGCGCTCTTGGATTCGACCGAGGCCTCCAGGCGGTCCACGGGGATCCGCCTGGCGGCGATAATGCTGTCGACGGCGCTCGTGAAGTCGATTCCGGAGCTGATACCGGCGACCGTGACCCGGCCGTTCTCGTCAACCGAGAAGTTGTTAAGATTCAGACTACTGACCATGTCCGCTTCCCGGCGCCGCCGAAACGGCGCGTTTGGCCTCAGACTGGCTTATCAAGAATCATGCCAAGGGTCTCTTTGAGCATCGCGGCGTGACGCAGGAGCTTTCGCGAGGGGACTTCCGTCACGAGCTCGTTGGTCTCCCGGTTGCGGACCTCTGCCACCACGCGCCCGGTATCGCCGTCGATATCGAGCTTGACGCGGAAGCGGTCCATGTCCGCCTGCTTGATGCCACTGTCGGCGAGCAGTCGCCGGGCCAGTTGCCCGGAGATCTCGCCAGGGACCTTGGTCGAGGCCGGGTCCGGCTGGGCTGCCGCGTCGACCGCCCCGGAGCTCCGCGCCGTGTTGGGCTGCGGTCTCGGGGTGCCGAAGGCAACCGGACTGACGTTTTTGACCTCCATCATATTCTCTCCTGGCGCTGGCGCCTCACGTCCCCCCTTTCCCAGGTAGCGGTTCTACGCCAGCGTCCTCAATTCCTTTGCAAGATTACTAAGGCCGTTGCAAAGACCGGCCCGGCGGGCGCGCCGTGGCCCGGGGAGGCGGCAACCTCCCCGGACCGATGGGCAAGAATTACTGCAGCAGACGTAGCAGGTTCTGCGGCAGCTGGTTGGCCTGTGCCAGCATCGAGACACCAGCCTGGACCAGGATCTGCTTCGACGTGAAGGTCGTGATTTCCTGTGCCACGTCGAGGTCCAAGAGGGCGCTTCTGGCGGCCTCAGTATTCTCGGTCGCAGTCGCCAGGTTGGAGACGGCGATTTCGAGACGGTTCTGAGACGCACCGATGTTGGCCCGGGCCTTGTTCAAGGTCGTGATACCACCAGAGATCGCCGCAGCGGCGGTGTCGGCGTTGGTCGACGTCGTGGTATCCAGACCATTGATTCCCAAGGCCTGCGTGGTCACCGAGTTGAGCTCGAGAGTCACGCTGTCCTGGGTCTCCTGGCCGGTGCCGATCTTGAAGGTGAAGCTGTTGCTCGAGGCATTGGCGTTCACCTGATTGTAGAACACGCCCCGGCCGAGCTGGATGCCGACCGAGCCCGTCGAGCCATTGGCAGCCGCGTTGCGGAAGGCCGCCGTGTAGTCGCCAAGATCGACGGTGCTGCCGTTGGCCAGAACCAGGCCGATGGCAACGGTGCTGGTGGCGTTCTCGAGGTTGGAGCTCGCCTCACCGGAGACGCCGTTGTCGTAGCGAATTCCGGCCAGACCATCCAACACGGCGGAGCCGTTACCGGAGGTGCTTTCCGTCGTGCCCAGCGTCAGGACACCGGTATTGGCGTTGTAGCCGACACCGGTGGCCGCGTCGAAGCCCAGTTTGAGCAGGGCATCGTAGACGTCGGCCGTCAGGAAGCCGGAGTTGACCGCGAAGGAGTCGGTGCCCGTCACCGAGGTCGAGCTGTCGGTAACGGTACCGGTCGTGGTCGTGACGTTGCTGGTCCGGTCGAAGCCCTTGTCGAGGGTCAGGGTCACGCCGAACTGCTCGACATCGACATCGAGCGTCTGGTCGAAGGACAGGTTGTTGCCGGTCCCGGCCACCGCATCGATGTTGTCGGTGAGATCGATCTGCACCGTCTCGTTCGAGCCAGCGGAGTTGCTCTGCACGTTCGAGAAGAGGTTGCCGACCGTCACGGTCAAGGTGCCGGTGTCGTCACCGCCGCCGTCGATATCGGTGTTCTGAGTCAGCGTGAAGAGGCTGACACCGTCGAAGTCGAGGGTGAAGTTGCCGGCGTTGCCGTCGGCGGTCACGTTGGCGTTGCCGTTGAAGTCGAAGTTGCCGAACGCCGTGGTGATCCGGTTGCCGCCGTTCAAGCTGATGGTGTCGGCGACGCCCAGATTGAGGGTCAAGGTCAGGGTGCCCGCAGCAGCGTCGTAGACCGCGGCACCGGCGGAGTTGAGGGCCTTGAGGACCTCGATCGCATTGGCGGTGACACCGGTCGTGGCCTGGGAGATCGCGGAGATCGTGCCGTTGCCGTTGGTGTCGTCAGCAATACTGGCCGAGGCCTGCGTGGCCGCGGCGTTGGCCACCGACAGAGCCGAAGTCCGATCGAATCCCTGGTCGAAGGTGACCGTGACGCCCAGGGAGGCGAACTCGACGTCGAGCGTCTGCCCGGCGGTGAGGATGTTGGTCGAGGAGCCGAAGGCGGCATTGAACGAGTCGGTGATGTCGACCGTCGCGGTCTCGCCGGTGTTGATGTTGTTCACCGTCAGCTGCTGCGTCGCTTCGGCGTAGCTGTAGGTGAAGGAGTCCGGATCGACACCGCTCGCCAGCGTCACGGAGATGTTGTTGTCCGTGAAGTTGGTCGAGTCCACGCCGGTGGCCGTGTTCAGCTGGGTGCCGTCGACGGCCGTCTTGGTCACCGTCAGGGTCTCGGTCGAAGAGGCGTAGCTGTACTGGAAGACCGAGGAGCCGGTAACGGAAGAATCGAACGCGATGCTCGAGAAGCCGTCGGTGCCGGCGTCGGAGGCCTGGACCAGGTTGAACAGGGTGCCGCCGCTGATCAGCGACTGGCCGTTGAACTCGGTGTCGGCCGCGATACGGTCGACTTCGAGAAGCAGCTGCTGGAACTCGGCGTCGATCAGGCTCCGCTCGACGCTGCCGAGCTGATCGGAACCGGCCTGCACACTCAGGGCCTGCATGCGGACCAGGGTGTCGTTGACCTGCGCCATCGCGCCGTCGGCGATCTGGAGCATGGACACGGCCTGGCCGGCATTGACGCTGGCCTGTTTCATCGCAGCAACCTCGGCACGGAGCCGGGAGCCGATGGCCAGGGCCGCGGCGTCGTCGCGTGCCGCCAAAACGCGCGAGCCGGCCGAGATCTTGGCGACCGAGGCCGATGCACCGCGGTCTGACATGGCCAGATTGCGGTGCGCCACGTTGGCGGCAAAGTTGGAGATGATATTAAGAGGCATTGATGGCTCTCCTACTTGGATATGTGTTTCGACTACGTGCCGATGAGGACTACCTGTCCCCGATGGGTGGCAGCGGGCAAAGCCTTCCGACCCATCCGGTTACCTGCAAGAGCGGGGCCAATCTTCCTAACCCCCTGCAATTCTTGCCTTGTGCCCGGAATCAATGGCCCACTGCGCGGCAAGTTTTGCCGGCTTTGCGGCAATTTCTGCCCAGTACGGCATCGGCGACGGCAAGAAATATCCTTTCGTCGGTCTTAACCACGACGTCTTGGCGTGGCGTTCACAGCGGCTTGCGGCACCACAAGTCGTACATCGAGATGAAGCAGTCCGGATTGGCCAGCTCGACCTCGTGCCAGCGGTCGAGGTCGCGCATTTCCTCGTCGTCGGGAAACAGCGCGCGGTAGAGATCCCGCTCTTTGGCGCTGGTCTCCGGCAGGCCGAGGAAGACCAGGCCGTGGCGCTCCAGGAGCGCCTTGATCTGCGGGACCGTGAAGCAGTGCTCCTGGACGTGGAACACGAGATCCCGGAAGCTGTCCAGGTCGAAGAAATCCGACATGCCGACGTAGCGGTCCAGGTTCGGTTCCTGGCCGCCGATGACCCGTTGGCGGAACTGCCGGATATCCTCTGTCGTCGGCTCCAGCCCCAGTTCCCGGACGCGCTCTCGCGCCGCCGTGATCCAGCGGCGCGCCATGGCCGAGTAGAGCCCGATCTTCAGGTAGCCGCCGGGCTTGAGGACGCCGATCAGGGCCGCGAGCCCGGCCTCCGGCTCGCGCAAGTGATGCAGCACGCCGACCGACTCGATGACGTCGAACTGCTGGCCCAGGGCGCCGACTTGCAGCAGGTCGCCGTGCCGGAAGTCGAGATTCCGGACGTCGTAGCGCCGTGCCATGCGCTTGGCGTAGGCCATGCTGGCCAGGCTCAGGTCGATCGCCAGCACCTGCGCCTTCGGCAGCTCTCGGGCGACGCCGATCGGGTGCCGGCCGGTGCCGCAGCCGGCGATCAGGACGCTCGGCGCCTCCGGCGCCTCCGGCTGCGGCTCGAACCAGGGGAAGTTGATCTTGAGGTATGCCGGGAAGCCGAGCGCCCGCTGCATGGGCATCGTGCTCCAGCGCGGATAGGGGTTCTCCTCGTACTGGGAGCGAACCGCCTGGGAGGTGGCGTCGTCGATCGCACCGAAGCTGGCGATGCCGGCCTTGAGATCCTGCTCCTCGGCCGGGTTGAACAGGCTCAGCTCGATCAGCGGCCGCAGCTCCTCGGACCAGGCGTCGAGCGGAAAGGCGAGCAGCTTCTCGAAGTGCTCGAGGTCGTGCAGCGGCCGATACATGGCCGAGAGCGCCAGCGCGATCTCCATGCGCGTGTCGGGCGACTTGTCTCGGCCGAGGCGCTTGGCCAGCGCCCGCATCACCTCCTCGGCCTCGCGCAGTTCGTCCTCGCCGCAGCTATAGACGTAGCTGTTGTGGTGGCACTGCATCGCGAAGGCGACCATGAAGCGCAGCGGCTCGACGCCGATCTCGGCGAGGCCGCGCGCCTTCTTCAGGAGCACCCGGCGCAGCGGGCAGAGCAGGTTCTCCAAGCCGATCTGCTTGGCCACGGTTTTCTGCAGCATGAGGACGAGCAGCCGGTCGCCGAGGATCCCGTCCAGGTGCATCGTGCTCTGGCCGTTGCCCGCTTGGCCTTGCTCCACGCGCGAGTTCTGCATGTATTTCAGGCCGATGAGCCGGCCTGCCTGCAGGGCGAGCTTGCCGAGGTCCGCGACCTCGCTCTCGAAGCAGGCGATGAAGGCGCGCTCGACGGTCTCGTCGTAGTCCTCCAGCGGCGACTGCGTGGCCGCGCGGGCGAAGAAGATCTGGAACTCGGGCTTGGTGAAGCCGCCGGCGATACCGCGTGCGAGATTGGGAAAGGCCTCGTCCCAGAAGCCGGTCGCGGCCTGCGCGACGCCGAGCTGGATCGACATCTCCGCGTTGCCGGGATCGAGCGCGAGGGCCTGCCCGAAGCGGACTCGCGCCTCCTCGAAGCGCTCCAGGTTGGAGAGCGCGACGGCCAGCTCGTGGCATCGGCGCGCGTCCCTCGGCGCGATCGCCAGACCCCGCTCGAGCGCCTCGACGGCCTCGACGAAGCGACCGGCGTCGAAGCACCAGGAGCCGTAGTTCTTGGCGGCGTCGGCGTCGCCTCGGCCGATCTCGTAGGCCCGGCGCAGGCTCTGGCCGGCCTGCTCGCTCTGGCCCAGGGCGCGGTAGATCACGCCCAGATTGTTGTGGATGTGGACGTTGTCCGGGGCGGCTTCCCGGGCGCGTTCGAGCAGCGGCTGGGCCTCCTGATAGCGCCCGGTCTGGGCCAGCAGCGAGCCCAGCCGGAAGCTCGCCGTGGCGTTCCCCGGGTCGAGGGCGAGCGCTTCGTGGTAGAGCGCCTCGGCCGGGGCATAGTCGCCGGCTTGGTGGTGCAGCGCCGCCTTGTCGAGCTTGTCGTCGGCCGGGCCCCTCGGCAGGCCGGTCGCCGCGGCTCCCTTCGCCTGACGGCTCTTGGCCCGCTTCTGCGCCTGGCGGCGTTGCTTGCGGTTGAGCGGTCTGGCCTTGCTCTGGTCGATCGGCAATGGCTGGGTCATGGCTTCCTGTCTCTGTTGGGCACGCGCCTGGGCGCTGCCTAGCCCTTTCGTCGACACCAGAACTTGTACATGCCGCGGAAGGTCGCTGGATTGTCGGCCTCGAAGCCGTGCCAGGCCTCGAGGTCGCGCTGCGCGCCGTCCTGCGGGAAGCGCTCGGCGAAGGCCTGCTGGATCGGCCGCCGAAGGCCGGAGAACCCGAGGAAGGTCAGGCCCTGTCGGGACAGCAGCGCGTCGAGCTCGGGGATCGTGAACTGGTGCTCCTGGACGTGGAACACCAGGTCCCGAAAGCTGTCCAGGTCGAAGAAGTCGGCCATGCCGGCCAGGTCGCGGATGTCGGGCTCCTGGCCGACGATGGTCCGCCGGCGGAAGTCGCGGATCGCCTCCGGCGAGCTGTCGAGGCCGAGCTCCTCGATCCGCTCGCGGGCGCGCTGCACCGCCTGGCGGGCCGTCGCGCTGTAGAGGCCGAGGTGCAGGAGCCCGTCGGGCTTCAGCACGCCGAGCAGGGCTTCGAGGCCGCGCTCGGGCTCCGCCATGTGATGCAGCACGCCCATGCTCTCGATCAGGCCGAAGGCTTGGCCCAGGGCGCCGACGTCGAGCAGGTCGCCCTGTAGGAAGCGGATCCGGTCCAGGTCGTAGCGGGCCGCCATGCGCTTGGCGTAGGCCAGGCTCGAGAGGCTCAGGTCGACGGCCGTCACCTCGGCATGGCGCAGCACCAGGGCGACCGAGATCGGATGCCGGCCGGTGCCGCAGCCGGCGATCAGGCACTTCAGGCTCTCATCGATGCCGTCCGGCACGCTGAAATCCACGCCACCGGCGCGGACCAGGGCCTGCAGCGGACCGGACTCGGTTTGCGGCAGCGAGACCCAGCGCGGGTAAGGGTTGTCCTCGTACTGCGCGCGCACGGCACGGGAGACCTCGTTTTCGATCGCCCCGAAGCGCGGGATCGCAGTCTTGAGTCTCTGCTCCTCCGTCGGCTCGGTCAGGGCCCGCCGGATCAGCGGCTGCATGGGCTCGGACCAGGCCGTGGCGGGCAGGGCGCAGAGGCACGCGAAACCGTCGAGCCTATGGATCGGCCGGTAGAGGGCGAAGAGAGCGATCTCGGTTTCGAAGGCCGGATCGATCACGACCGGGGCGGCGAGGCGCGCTTCGAGGCCCGCCTGCAGCCGATCGACCTCGGCCAGCTCCGGCTCGCTGGTCTGGAAGATGTAGCTGTTGGCGTGGCACTGCATGGCGAAGGCCGCGACGAAGCGCCTGATCTCCGGGATCTGGGCGGCCTTCTCGCGCATCTTGAAGAGCAGCAGCCGGCGCAGCGGCACCAGTAGGACCTCGAGGCCGAGGTTCACGTTGACCAGGTCCTGCAGCAGCCGCAGCAGGCCGGCGTCGATCAGGACCCCGTCCATCTGCAGCGTCGGGCCCTTGCCGGTGCTGCCGTCCTGCAGGCTCGCGCCGCGCACGTACTTCAGCCAGAGCGTGCTGCCGAGGGCGGCGCTCAGGCGCTGCGCCTCGATCTTCGGGTCCTCCAGGCAGGCCAAGAGGGCCGCCTCGAGGGCCGGGTCGTAGCTTTCGATCTCGATGGCCCCGAGAGCCTCGAGGAAGAGCGCCTTGTAGTGACGCGACTGCGCCATGTGCGATAGGCCGCGCGCCAGGTGCGGCAGGGCCGCCTTGGGGTCGCCGCCGGTCGCCAGCAGCGCGCCGAGCCGCGCATGAAGCTCGGCGTCCTCGGGGAAGAGCGCCAGGGCCTGCTCGAAGCGGCGGCGCGCCTTGTCGCGGTCGCCGAGCTGGCCGTAGATCTGACCCAGCAGGCTTTGCCGGGCCAGATCCTGCGGCTCGGCGGCGAGGCCCCGCTCCAGCGCGGCGGCGGACTCCTCCAGGCGGCCGTGCTTGTGGCACCAGGTGGCGTAGTTCTTCTGGGTCTCCGGATCGCCCGGCGCGCTCGCGGCGCCGCTGCGGAAGCTCGCGTCGGCCTGCGCGTCGCGGCCCTGGGCGGCGTGGATGACGCCGAGGTTCATGTGCGTCGGGCCATGCTGCGGATCGACCGCCAGGGCCTTCTCGAGCAGCGGCACGGCCTCGTCGTAGCGCTGGGTCTGGGCGCAGAGGGCACCGAGCTGGCTGAGCGCGATCAGGTCGTCCGGGGCCTCGTCGAGCACCCGGCGGTAGAGCGTCTCGGCCTCGGCCAGGTTGCCGGCGCGGTGCTGCCGGTCGGCGGCCTCGAGCGGCGACAGGCCGCCCAGCCCGCGCTTCAGGCCGCGGCGGGCCAGGCGCTTGGCCTGCCGGCGCTGTTGGCGATTCTGGTCGGAAGTCTCGCGAAGGGCTCTCTGGGCCTGGCTCATGCTCGCTCTCGGCTGAGGTCTTGGGCCACTAAGCCCGAGGCGAGGTGAAGGTCCCGTTAACCTTGTCTGAGAAGCTGCAGCGGCTGCTGGATCGGGTAGCTGCTGTTGGCCATGACCACTTGGCGGGCGATGGCGCGGTTGACGTCGATCACCACCGGCGCGCGCTGGTTGACGGTCACGTGGCTGCCGTCGGCCGTCGGGCGGATGGTGACGATCAGCACGAAGGCGGCCGAGTCGACCGGCACGCCGACGGAGAGGGCGGCGTCCTCCAGGTCCTCGTGGGCCACTTCGCCGCCGTCGAGCTTGATCGGCGTGACGATGAAGCTCAGCTTGTCGTCCTGCAGGGACTGCATGAGCCGGAAGTCGGCCAGCTCAGGCTGCGGCATCTCGGCCAGGCCGAAGTGGCGATACTCCGAGAAGCCGAGCAGCCCGACCGGCATGAAGAGCCGGTTTTCCGGACCGAACTCCAAGATGCCGAAGCGAGTCTCGATCGTGACCCGTTCCGCCGTCTCGGCGTCCTTGTCGTCCAGGGTGCTTGCGCGTGCAGCGTTCGATTCCAGCATCGACCTCGTCTCCTCGCCCTAGGGCTTTGGCGATTTCTCAAGCAAGAACTGTGCCGTCGGATCTCTCATATGAACTCGAGCAGGCTTAGAGAGTTCAGGCGGCTGAGCGTCGCGTAGGACGCCTCGATGGTCGTGGTGTATTGGGACAGCAGGGTCAGGGCCTCGGCGACGTCCGTGTTCTCGATGTCGCCGATGGCCTCGTCGGCCAGCAGGGTCATGTTGTCCTGCGCCGTGTTCAGGGATTCCAGCGACTTGCGGGCCGTGCCGATCTCCGAGCGGTGATTGGCGATCTCGTCGATCGCCTCGACGGCCAGGCCGAGGGCCATGTCGAGGTCGTCCATGTTGATGTTGTTGACGTCGCTGGCGGCGTCGCGGACGAAGTAGAGCGCGCGGATGATCTTCTCGAAGCCGCTGGCCGTGGCGTTGACGTCGTAGCCGACCGTCACCTGCTCGTCGGCGCGGACGTTCACGCTGTTCTGGTCGCCCTGATAGTAGATCGGCTGCGTCGGGTCGTAGTTGGGGTCGGTCGGCAGGGCCGCCGCCGGGTTCAGCGCGCCGTTGCTGGCGGCCATGTTGACCAGGAAGTTGCCCAGGTCGATCTGGGTGGCGGCGTTGTTGATCGCCGCATCCGAGATCACCGTGGTGACGTCGACGTTGATCGTCACCTGGGCGCCGGTCGAGGCGTTGGTCAGGATGATGTCGCGGGCGCCGGTCGCGCTCTCCAGGTCGACGCCGGTGGCCACGAAGTTGCCGTCGGCGGAGGACAGCGTCAGCGTCGCGTTGGCGGCATCGGCGGTCGGGCTCGAGATGTCGATGATCCGGTTGTTGATCTGGCTGATGTTGCCGAGCGTCTGGGTCATCGAGATCGCGCCGAAGGCGCCCGTGCCGCCGCCGACGCTGCCGGTGATGGCCGCGGTGGTGATCGGCGTCGCCGTCGGGAAATTGCTGTCGAGGGTCAGCACCACGGTCTCGCCGGCCAGGGTGAAGGTGAAGTCGCTGGTCGTGCCGGGCGCCGGCGCGGCTGTGATGGGCTCGCTGTCGGTGGCGCCGTTGTCGAGGTTGGTCACGGTCAGCGTGCCGGCCCCGTCGTAGGTGAGCTGCAGGGCGTCGCCGACGCTGCCCGAGGCGACCCGCATGGAGACCACGCCCGTCAGGTTAGTGAAGCCGGTGCCGCCGGTGGTCGCCGCGCCGGTGAACTCGGCCGTGTCGACGAGCTTGGTCGTCGGCTTCAGCAGGGCGTCGAGATCGACCGGCGGCTCGCTGTTGTCGGTGCCGCCGAAGACGTAGACCCCGTCGTAGTCGCTGTTCAGCAGGCCGGCGATCTGCTCCATGTAGCGGGTCGCCTGCTCGGCCAGGACGAGATCCGGCGCGTTCTGGCCCGAGGTGGCAGTGACCAGCAGGGTGCGGACGTCGCTGGCCAGGTCGAGGATCTGGCCGGTGCTGGTCTCCATGGTCTGCAGCCGCTGATCGCCGGTGTTGATGTTGCTCTGGAAGCCGAGGGCGCGCTCGCGCAGCATCTCGACGTTGAGTAGCTCGCGGGCCTGGCCCTCGAGGCCCTTGTAGTCGCGGCTCTTCTGCCCGGTGGAAACGGCGATCTGCAGATCGCTGCTGCGGTTCTGCGCCGTCTGCGTGGCGTCGAAGACGAGCTGCTGGACCGCGAAGGTGGAGATATGCGTGACCATGGCGCGGCCTCCGTCAGACCATCTGCTGGAGCACGGCGAAGAGCTCCTGGACGGTGGTGACGATCCGCGCCGAGGCGCTGTAGGCCTGCTGGATGACGATCATCTGCGACAGCTCTTCGTCGAGATTGACGCCGCTCAGCGAGTCCGAGCGGAACTTCAGCTCCTGGTGCAGGGCGCCCTGGATGGCCACGTTGCTGTCGGCCCGGGCGGCGGCGGTGGCGTTGGCGAAGGTGATCTCGGCGCCGTAGCCGGCCAGGGTCGTCGAGGTGACGCCGAGGCCGCCGGTCGCGGAGAAGGACAGGGCTTCGTCGAACTTGGCCGCCATGGCCTCGGCGATCGCGCCGCCGCCGGCCGCGATCAGGTTGTCGCCGCCGGTCAGCGGCATGGTGAAGGCGGTCGCCGCGCGCGACAGCTTGCTGGGATCGCCGACCAGGTCGTCGCGCACCTTCATGGCCCGGGTCAGGCCGGGGGAGAGCGTCTCGCCGCTGTTGAAGCCGGTGGTGACGAAGAGGTCGTTCAGCCCGAAGAAGTGCGAGAAGCCCGGGCTGTTGCCGGTCTCCAGGGCGACGCTCTGGGCCGTCCCGCCGTTCGGCGTGAAGCCGGTGACCGCCGAGGTCGACTCGTCGAGGACCAGGCGGTGATTGCTGTTCAGCGTCGAGATCTGCAGCTGGAACTGGGAGCCGACGGAGACGAGCTGCGCCTGGATCACCTGCGGCGGCTGGCTCGCCGCTTGGGTGTTGATGGCGTTGACCACGTCCTGGATCGTCGCCGGCGCGGCGATGGCGCCGAGGTCGACCGAGAAGGGCTGGGCGGTCGCCAGGTTCTCCGGCACGTCGCCCTTGGCGTCGACCACCGCGAACTGGATCGAGCCCGAGACGGTGACGACGTCGCTGGTCGAATCGAATAGGCGGCCGCTGCTCAGCGAGCTCGGCGGCGGGAAGCTGGTGCCCTTGTTGTGCAGGGCGTTGACCTCGTCGCGCAGCCGCGCGGCGAGCTGGTCGATCTCCGCCTGCAGGTTGGGCAGGACCGTGTCGCGCAGCTCGATCAGGCCCTTCAGCTCGCCGCCCTGCAGGGTCGTGGTGATGTCGCGGTTGTTGAGCGAGATGCCGTCGATGTCGCCGTTGGCGTGGCTGGCGCCGGGCTGCAGCAGTTGCAGGCCGTTGTGGCTCAGGAAGTTCGGGAAGTGGTCGAGCAGCGTGCCTTCGCTGGTGAAGATCACCACCTCGCCGGTGCCGCGCGTGAAGGTCTGGATGTCCATGAAGCCGGCGAGCTTGGTCATCGCCGTGTCGCGCTTGTCTTCCAGCTCGGCCGTGGTCTGCTGCGAGGCCTTGCGCAGCACGATCTCGTCATTCAGGTCGGAGATCTGCTGCAGGCTGGCGTTGACCTGGTCGACGGTGGCGCTGAGCTGGCGCTCGGCGTCGCCGCGCAGGCGCTGGATCTCGCCGGACATGGTGTTGAACTGGCGGGCCAGGTCGAGCGCCGCGTTGACCACCTGGACGCGCTGGGTCTGTCCCTCGGGCGTCGTCGCCAGGCCTTCGAGGGCGGTCGCCAGGGTGGTGATGGTCGCGCCGATGGAGGAATCGTCGCCGGGCTTGCCGAAGAGATCCTGCATCTGCTGGTAGTAGGGCTGCTGCACCTGGTCGCGCGACAGCAGCGCCAGGGTGTCGCGCATCTCGCCGATCAGGGTCTGGTCGACCAGGCGCTTGATCTCGCCCAGCTCGACCCCGGCGCCCAGCCCCTGGAGCGTCAGGGCCGTGCGCTCGGCGGTCTTGCGCGTGTAGCCTTCCGTGCCTGCATTGGTGACGTTGTTGGAGACGATCTGCAGACTCGCCTGGTTCGTCTGCAGGCCGCTCAACGCCGTGTTCAATGACAGGGTGAGGGACATGGCGGGCTCCGCTGCGGCGTCCGGCCGGGGCTCAGAGGCTCTGGTTTACGGCGACGGAGACCGGCTGCACGGCGACGGCCGTGGAGCTCGGCAGGAAGGCGCCGCTGGCGGCATAGCCGCGGCTCTCCTTGCGCTTGTCCTCGACGGCCCGGACCACCGCGCGAAACAGCCGCTCGTTGGCCTCGCGGACCGCGTGCAGCGCCTGGGCGTTCTCGGTCAGCGCGGCCTGGAAGCGGGCGCTGGTCTGCAGCACCTGCTCGCGCAGGGCGGGCTCGAGATCCCGCAGCGCGCCCGGCTCGTCGCGCAGGGCGGTGACCAGGGATTCATAGGCGGCCGTGAGGACGATCTTGTCCTGCTGCAGGCTCTGGACCTCGCCGGGGCGCATCAGGCGCAGCAGGCGGATCTCCTCGTTCAGGACGTCGATGAGCTGGTTCAGGACCTTGAGGAGGTCCTGGGCGCGAGACGTGTCTTGCTTCATGAGGGCACCTCCTGGGATGCGATGATCTGCCGCGCCACGGTGTCGGCGATGCCGACACCGCCGCTGCGCGACAGGGCCTTGCCGTATTCCTCGACCATCAGGCTGCGATACATGCGCTCGCCGGAGCCGCCGCCGAACAGGCCGTCGGTCTCCAGCGACTCGAACATCGGCGTCAGCATCTGGCTGAGGAACACCGCTTCGAATTCCTCGGCGGCCTGGCGGATGTGACCGCGCTCCGCCTCGCTCAGCTTGGCGCCCCTGGCGTTCTCGGCCAGCTCGCCGATCTTCGCGCGGCTCTCCGCGAAGGCGCGGCCGATCGGGTCCCGGGCCTGGGCGCTGATCAGGGCTTCCATCACAGCACCTCGATCTCGGCCTGCAGGGCGCCGGCCGCCTTGATGGCCTGCAGGATGACGATCATGTCGCGCGGCCCGACGCCCAGCGCGTTCAAGCCGTTGACCAGCTCCTGCAGGCTGACCCCGGAGGGCAGGACCGCGAGCTGGCGGTCGCCGTCCTCGGAGACCTCGATGTTGGTCCGGTCGACGATCGCCGTGGTGCCGGTCTCGGAGAAGGGCGAGGGCTGGCTGACCTGCGGCGTCTCGGTGATGCGGATGGTCAGGTTGCCCTGGGCGATGGCGACCGTGCTGATGCGCACGTTCTCGCCCATGACGATGACGCCGGAGGCTTCGTCGATGATCACCCGGGCGACCTGGTCGGCCTGCACGGTGAGCTGCTCGATGTCGGTGATCAGGCCGACCGTGTCGCCCGGATAGCTCGGCGGCACGGTGACCATGACGGTCGCCGGGTCGCTGGGCCGCGACAGCGGCTGGCCGGCCATGGCGTTGATCGCCTGGGCCACCCGTCGGGCCGTCGTGAAGTCGGGGTTGCGCAGCGAGACCTTGACGCTGGTGAGCTGTTCCAGCTCGAAGCCCAGCTCGCGCTCGATGATCGCGCCGTTGGGGATCCGTCCGGAGGTCGGCACGCCCTTGGTGATGCTCTGGGCGGCGCCGGTGGCGCTGAAGCCGGCCACCGCGATCGAGCCCTGGGCCACGGCGTAGACCTCGCCGTCGGCGCCGAGCATCGGGGTGACCAGCAGGGTGCCGCCGAGCAGGCTGCTGGCGTCGCCGATGGCGTGGACCGAGATGTCGATGCGGCTGCCCTGGCGCGAGAAGGGCGGCAGGTTGGCGGTGATCATGACCGCCGCCACGTTGTCGGTGTCGAGGTCCGGGTCGCGGGCGTTGACGCCGAGCCGCTGCAGCACGCCGATCAGGCTCTCCCGGGTGAAGACGGCGCTGCCCAGGTCGTCGCCGGTGCCGTCCAGGCCGACCACCAGGCCGTAGCCGACCAGCAGGTTGTCGCGGACGCCCTCGAAGGAGGCGATGTCCTTGATCCGCGACTGGGCGGCGGCCGGCTCGGCGGCGAAGAGGGGCGGCAGCAGGGCGAGCAGCAGGGCGAGCATCGGGGCCGCGCCCGGCCGCAGCGCGGCGCTGAGTCGGCGGGCCTTTCGCCGAGTGGTCTCGGGTCGCTTCATTCTGGATCCGTTTCCTTCGCGATCGCCGGGTCTTGCCTGCGGTCTCTCGCCTTGCGAATGCCGTGCCACGGCGCCCCAGCGGCCGAAAGCCGCCGATTCCGTGGCTTCCACCGGGCCCCGGCGCGGCCGCCGGCCGGACCACCCGGCAAGCTTGGCCGGCGGCGCTGGGCAGTTCGTGCCCGGTCCGGCCGCCGCTTAACCGCTTGTTAAGGGGCCGGCTGCGATGGTCGGGCTTCCGATCCCATCACGTGTTACGCATGAAGATCGATCCCTTGTCCCCGGGCCGCTCGGGGTCCCTGCGCCGGAGCGATCGCGGTGGCTCAGCCCCGAGCAACGGCGGCTTCGCGCGGGTCCTCGGCCAGGCCAGCAGCCCGACGGCGCCGGCCGCGCCGCCGGTGACCCTCGGCCGGATCGATTCGATCCTCGCCCTGCAGGAGACCGGGGACCCCCTGGAGCGGCGCCGGCGAAGCGTCAAGCGGGGCGCCGACCTGATCGAGAGCCTGGAGCAGATCAGGCTCGGCCTGCTGACCGGCGCCATCGAGCGGGGCGAGCTGGAGCGGCTGTCGGCCGTTCTGGCCGAGCGGCGCGAGGCCGTCGAGGAGCCCGCTCTGGCCCGACTACTTGCGGATATCGAGCTGCGGGCCGCCGTCGAGCTCGCCAAGTACCGAGGCTGAGACAACCCCCGGTCACCATTTATCCATATTTTTCAGTTATATGACGCGGCGACCCCGGAGAATCTAAGACTTGTCCGGGGAACTGGAATTCATATACTCCGCCGCCACAGGGGCGACCTTATGGTCAATGGGGCGCAGGGAACGAGGATGAAGATATCGTCGAAGTATCGACCGAGCGAGAAAGAGCCCTTCATGAGCGCGAAGATGCGGGAGTACTTCCGCAGAAAGCTGCTCTCCTGGCGGGACGAGTTACTGCGTGAGTCCTCGGAGACCCTGAACAGCCTGCAGGAAGGCGGGGCGACCGAGCCGGACCTCGCGGACCGGGCCTCGCTCGAGACCGACCGCTCGCTGGAGCTGCGCACGCGCGACCGCGAGCGCAAGCTGATCGCCAAGATCGACTCGGCCCTGCAGCGCATCGAGGACGGCACCTACGGCTTCTGCGAGGAGACCATGGAGCCGATCTCCATCAAGCGCCTCGAGGCCCGGCCGATCGCGACCCTCTCGATCGAGGCCCAGGAACGCCACGAGCGCATGGAGCGCACCCACCGGGACGACTAGGTTTCCGACGCCGCTGGGCGGTCTCCTGAGATCTTTTGATCTCTCCGGTCTTCGGGCTACTCCTCAATTCGCTGGACGCCGCGGCTCTGCCTGCGGTCGCTCAAGGCCAGGAACCTGGCCTTCACCGCCGCGAACAGCCGTGGCGGAATGAAGCCGTAGGCAAAGAGCCCGGGGCGCCCGGGGAGCGGCGCGAGACCCGCCGTCTGCCATTCGTCGACGTTGTGTTCCGATACGATCACCCAGCTGGGCGACCTGTGGGTAGTCGGCAGGATCACCGCGAACCTGGGGTTGGGGATGGAATCGCTGGCGGCCACTGGTCGTCGAGAGCGGCTTGATCCGGGTCCATCTCGGCGCGGCGAACGGCATCGACGACGACCTTCGGGGCCTCGGCCGCTCGGCCGCAGCGCCGGGCCGCCGCCACCAGCCAGTCATAGTGGTCCGCCGACATCAGCACGAACTCGCGCCGGCCATGCCGCTTCTCCGTGGCGCTCGTCAGATAGCACGAGTTCTACGTATTCTCTGCGTATTGTCCAGGAGTGGCGAGCCTTACGGTGTTCCCCGGGCGCCGAGTGACGGTCGAAAGACGAAAGCCCGGCCCCTCGTTCGGGGGCCGGGCCTTTCGTTGTCCGCTCCTTGTCGAGCCGGTCAGAAGGGCCAGAAGATGTCGTAGATCTGCTGGCCGTAGCGCGGCTGCTGGACGTCGGAGATGGTGCCCCGGCCGCCGTAGGCGATCCGCGCCTCGGCGATCTGCTCGAAGCTGATGGTGTTGGTCGAGGTGATGTCCTCGGGCCGGATGATCCCGGCCACCTGGAGCTGCCGCAGCTCGTGGTTGACCCGGACCTCCTGCCGGCCGGCGATCACCAGGTTGCCGTTGGGCAGGACCTGGGTGACCACGGCGGCGACCTGCAGGTTGATGGTCTCGCCGCGGTTGACGTTGCCGGCACCGGTCGAGGAGGAGGTGCTGTCGGCGTCGACCAGGGTGACGTTGTTGATCTCCTCCGGGAAGATCTGGTTGAGCGCCTGCTCGTAGCCCAGGAAGTTGTTCAGCGAGGCGTCCTCGCTGGCGCCCCGCGTGCGGGTGGTGGTGTTGTTGACCACCGCGTTGTCGGCGATGGCGATGACCACCGTGACCAGGTCGCCGGTCTCGCCGGCCCGCTGGTCCTTGAGGAAATGCCGGGCGCCGGGCCGCCAGAGCGAGTTCGGGTGATGGGCGACGGCGACGGGGGCCGGCATCGGCATCTGCACCGGCTGGTTGCCGTGCAGCACCGAGGGGTTGTCGATCGTCGTGAAGGCCGGTGCCGAGCCGACTTCCGAGAGCCGAGTCAGGGCGTTGCAGGCGCCGAGCGACAGGGCCAGGACGGCGACGGCGAGCAGCCGGGCGGGGCGCTTCGGCGCCCTCAACGCAGGTCTGGAAAGCAAGCGCATCTCCCTCATTGGGCCGCGACGCGGGTCGCGGCCACGACCTCGACCAGGCCCGCCTGGACCACGGTCGCGTTGACGACGGTGTTGGACTTCGTGTTCATGACCCGGATGCCGGCCCCCTCGGAGCCGTCCTCCAGGGCGCGGCCTTGCGCGGTCAGGGTCATGCGGTCGGTGGCCAGGCGGATCACCACCAGGCTGTTCTTGGCGATCACGACCGGCTCGCGCAGGTCGCCGAAGCGCACGGGCTGGTCGACCGAGATCGGCCGCCGCGGGCTCTTGCCGGCCAGGCTGTCGATGTCGCGCACGATGCCCCGCTGGCTGCGTCCGTGGCGGACGCGCAGCCAGCCGATGTCCGCCTCGGTGATGGCCACGCCCGGCGCCACCCGGCGGCGCAGGACCGGGATCTCGGCCATGCGCACGGCGCGGCCGCTGATGCCGCTGCGCAGCAGGGGCGGGCCCTCGGCCGGCGACACGAGCTGGGCCCGGAAGCGGCCGCTGGCGCCGTGGTAGACGAGGCCTTTGACCGCCAGGCTGGCCTCGGCCTCCGCGGGCAGGGTCAGGCGCAGGGCCGGATTGTCGAGGGTGATCTCGAAGTCGGCGTCCGGCGCCTCGCGGGTCAGCGCCAGCAGCAGGGAATCGCGGATCTGCTCGGTCGGGATGGTCAGGCTGGCCCGCTCGACCTGGATGGTCTCGAAGCGCGACTGCGGCCGCCAGGCCAGGTCGTGACCGCGCGCCAGGGCGGCCAGCCAGCGCGCGTCCAGCTCGACCCGCTTGCCGGGCTTCGGCGCCCGGGCGATGGCGACGCCGGCCTGCCGGTCCAGGCCGTCGAAGAGATCGCCCAGCCGGACGATGTCGCCGTGGATCACGGCCTGCTGCTTGAGGGTGATCGGGGTGAAGCTCGGGCCCTGGGCCAGGGTCTCCGCCAGCGCGGCGAGCGACGGCAGGGCCACCAGGGCGGCGGCCAGGAGCGGTGCCAGAGCGCGTCGGATCGTTCGTTTCATCCTGCGGCCTCGTCGCTTAGCGGAGCTGCGCCACGCTCGACATCATCTCGTCGGCGGCCTGGATCACCCGCGAGTTCATCTCGTAGGCCCGCTGGGCGCGGATCAGGTTGGTGATCTCGGTCACCACGTCGACGTTGGCCGCCTCCAGGGCGCCCTGCTCGATGCTGCCGTAGCCGGCGCTGCCCGGGGTGCCGGTCGAGGCCTGGCCGGAGGCGGTGGTCTCCAGGAAGAGGTTCTTGCCGACGGCGTCGAGACCCGGGGGATTGGGGAAGGTGGCCAGCTCGAGCTGGCCGACGATCTGGTCGACGATCTGGCCGTCGATGTTCACCGAGATCTGGCCGCTGGAGTTGACCGAGACGCCGATGGCGTTCGAGGGGATGGTGATGCCCGGCTGGACCATGTAGCCGTCGGCGGTCACGACCTCGCCGTCGGCGCTGATCTGGAAGGTGCCGGCCCGGCTGTAGGCGGTCTCGCCCGAGGGTAGCTGGACCTGGAAGTAGCCCTGGCCGTTGATCGCCAGGTCCAGCGGGTTGTCGGTGATCGACAGCGCGCCCTGGCCGGTCATGCGGTAGACGGCCGCCGGCTTGACGCCGACGCCGAGCTGGATGCCGGAGGGCAGGACCGTGCCCGCCTCCGAGGAGGCCGAGCCGACCCGGCGCAGGTTCTGGTAGAGCAGGTCCTGAAACTCGGCCCTCTGCCGCTTGTAGCCGGTGGTGTTCATGTTGGCGATGTTGTTGGAGATCACGTCCACGTTGAGCTGCTGTGCCAGCATGCCCGTGGCTGCGATGTCGAGCGATCTCATGTCGGTCTGTTCCTTCCCGCGCTACTAGTTGCCGCCCAGCGCTTCGAGCATCTGGCGCTGCCGGCGGTGTTCGTCCTCGACCAGCTTGTTCGCGGACTGATAACGGCGAACCGTCTCGATCAGCTTGGTCATCTCGATGACGCCCTGGACGTTGGAGCCTTCGATCATGCCCTGCTCGACGGTCGCGTCCTGAACCTGCTCGGCGACCTGGTCGACGGGGTCGTAGAGCTGCGCCTCGGTCTTCACGAGCAGGGTCTCGTCCTCGAAGCGGAACACGCCGATGCGGCCGAGCTCGCCGGTCTCCACCGAGACCGTGCCGTCGCGGGCGATGACCACCTCGCCGGAATCCGGCGGCACGACGATCTCGCCGCCGACGTCGCTCTTCACCGGGTGGCCGTCGGCGGTGACGATCCGGCCGTCGCCGTCCAGGCGGAAGCTGCCGGCCCGCGTGTAGCGCTCGCCGAGCGGCGTATCGACGCCGAAGTAGCCTTCGCCGCGGATCGCCACGTCCAGGGCGTTGGCCGTCAGGGCCAGCGGGCCGGAGCTGAGGTTGCGGACCATGGCCACGTTTTCAACGAAGCTCAGGGTCTTGCCGTCCTCGGTCTCCTGGAGGAACTCGCTGAACACCATGTCTTCGCCCTTGAATCCGCTGGTGTTCAGGTTGGCGACGTTCTGCGAGATGACGTCCAGGCGCTGGCGCAGGGCCATCTGGCTGGAGAGGGCGATGTAACCGCTTGTTTCCATCTGGCGGGCAGGTCCTCGGCTTGGCTGTCCGGTGTCACGGCGTGGCTTGCCCGGACCCGATGCAGGGGCCGTGCCAAGCGGACGGCGCCCCGGGCCGCGCCCCGCCGCCAGGCCCGCGCCGCGGCGCCAAACCGAGGAAACCCGGGGCTTTGCCGGCCGGCCTCGGCCGGCCGCGCCGATGCCGTCCAGGCGCGCGGCGGGGCGGCGGCGGCAGCTCTTGCCGGGCAGAGCTTACCGGCGAGGCAAGGGCGGCGACCTCGGCCGGGCGCAACCAGTTCTTAACCAAGCGATTGCTAGCTTTTGGGCCTCGTTTCCCTGCAGCGCAGCAGTTTCCAGGACAGGAAGGCCGTGAGCGATCAAGCCGCAACACAGGATGCCGCCGGCGACGGCGATGTCGAAGTCGAGACCGGTCCCAAGAAGAAAGGGCTCTCCGGCAAGAAGCTGGTGCTCTTCATCGTCCTGCCGATCGTCTTGCTGCTGGCCATCGGCGGCGGGCTCTTCGCCAGCGGCATGCTCGACTCGCTTCTCGGCAAGGCGCCGGAGGGCGAGGCGCAGCACGAAGAGCTGGCACCCCTGCCGACCGCGCTCTACTACGACCTGCCCGACATGCTGGTGAACCTCAACACCGGCGACCGCGGCCAGGCCTTCCTGCGCCTCAGCGTAAGCCTCGAGGTCGTCAGCAACGATGCCTGGGGCCTGGTCGACCAGGTGCAGCCGCGCATCGTCGACAGCTTCCAGGTCTATCTGCGCGAGCTGCGGGTCGAGGACCTCAGCGGCTCGGCCGGCATTCAGCGTCTGCGCGAGGAGCTCTTGCTGCGGGTCAACGCGGCGGCCCAGTCGCACGTGGTCGACGATCTGCTGTTTCGGGAGATGCTGGTCCAATAACCGCCCAAAGGGGCAGGCGTTGAGTCAACGGGAGCAAGCATGGCGGAAGCGCCAGACGGCACTGTAGAAGAGGGCGAAGTCGATCAAGACGCCTTGATGGCCGAATGGGAGGCCATGGCCGACGACGACGGCGGCGGCGATATGGGCGCCGACGACGGCAATGCCATGCGCGTCCTGGACCAGGACGAGATCGACTCGCTCCTCGGCCTCGACGCCGCGGCCTCTGACGACAACGACCAGTCGGGCATCTCGGCGATCCTCAACTCGGCGCTGGTCTCCTACGAGCGCCTGCCGATGCTCGAGGTGGTCTTCGACCGCCTCGTGCGCATGATGTCGACCTCGCTGCGCAACTTCACCTCCGACAACGTCGAGGTCAGCCTGGACAGCATCACCTCGGCCCGTTTCGGCGACTATCTGAACTCGATTCCGCTGCCGGCCATGCTGACGGTCTTCAAGGCCGAGGAGTGGGACAACTTCGGCCTTATGACGGTCGACAGCGCGCTGATCTACTCGATCGTCGACGTCCTGCTCGGCGGCCGCCGGGGCACGGCGGCGATGCGCATCGAGGGCCGGCCCTACACGACCATCGAGCGCAACCTGGTCGAGCGCATGCTGCACGTCGTGCTGGCCGACCTCTCCGCCGCCTTCGATCCGCTCTCGCCGGTGACCTTCCGCTTCGAGCGCCTGGAGACCAACCCGCGCTTCGCGACCATCGCCCGGCCCGGCAACGCGGCCATCGTGGCCAAGCTGCGCGTCGACATGGAGGACCGCGGCGGCCGGGTCGAGCTGCTGCTGCCCTACGCCACCCTGGAGCCGGTGCGCGAGCTGCTGCTGCAGATGTTCATGGGCGAGAAGTTCGGCCGTGACTCGATCTGGGAAGGCCACTTGACCGCCGAGCTCTGGCAGACCGAGGTCGAGATCAAGGGCGTGCTCGACGAGCTCGAGCTGACCCTCGGCGAGGTCATGCGCTGGAGGGAGGGCAGCCGGCTCGAGCTGGCCTGCACCCCGAGCTCCATGGTCGAGCTGCGCTGCGGCGACGTGAAGATGTTCCGCGGCCAGATGGGCCGCCGTAACAGCAACATCGCACTCCGCGTCAACGACCGTCTGATCCGCGATCCCGAGAACGTCTGATGATCCTCAGCTACATCTTCGATGCCCTGATCGTGCTGCTGCTTGGCGTCGCGATCGGCTACGCCTACGTGCTCAACCAGCGGCTTCGCGTCTTGCGCGATTCCCGCGGCGAGCTGGAGCGGGTGGTCAACTCCCTGGCCGAAGCCATCAGCCAGGCCGACTCCGGCTTGAACGAGATCCACAACGTCGCCAACAGCCTGGGCCGCGACCTCGACCGCAAGATCGACAGCGCCCGCGGCCATGGCGGCGAGATCGAGGCCCTGATCGAGCGCGCCGAGCTGGCCGCGAGCCGCCTGGAGACGGCGATCAGCGTGGCCCGCCGCCACGAGGACGCCGGGGCGCAGGCCTTCCAGGACGAGGTCGTCGAGCGCCTGCCGCTCGACCGCAAGCCCAAGCCCGTCGCCGAGCCTGCGCCGGCACCCAAGCCCAGGTCCAAGGCGCGGCCGACGCCGGCCAAGCTCTTCGTCGGCCTGGCCGAGGAGGAGGCGGAAGAGCCGGCACGGGCCGCCGGCGGATCGATCGTCAAAGCGCTGCGCGGTATGCGCTGAGGCGCCGAGCCATGTTTCAGGCGGTCCGCATATTGCCGGTCCTCGCCGTCCTGGCCGCCGTCGCGCTGGTCGGCAAGGCCGGCGGCGTGATGTTCGCCGTCGTCGATGGTGACGAGGCCGAGCGAGACGAGCGGCCGCCTTCGATCACCCGCGCGCTGGCCGACATTCAGCCGATGGCGGACGAGGCCCGGCCGACGTCGCTCGGCGCCGATGGCATGGTGCCGCGCAGCGTCGCCGAGGCGCCGCTCGCCCTGCCGCCGTCGCCCGAAGCCCTCATCGAGCCGGCCGCCGGCGCCGACGAAGCGGAAGCCTCGGACGAGTCCGGGGAGGCCGAGACCGCCGCGCTCGACGAGACGGACTCGGACGGGCCGGCGCCGCCGAGCAACCCGGTGCGCGACCCCTTCGACATGTCGGACGAAGAGCTGGAGCTGCTCCAGCGCCTGGTCGAGCGGCGCGAGGCCTTG
Source organism: Kiloniellales bacterium (assembly GCA_028280455.1). GTDB lineage: Bacteria > Pseudomonadota > Alphaproteobacteria > Kiloniellales > JAKSDN01 > JANQLT01. Next base: position 17,904 of record JANQLT010000039.1, on the reverse strand, counting down.
AGCGAGCGCTCCCGCAAGCTGGACGAGCGGGAATCCCTGCTCGAGGCGACCGAAGCCCGCATCGCCGACAAGATGAACGAGCTGAAGGAGCTGCAGGCGGTGATCGAGAGCCTTCTCGTGCAGTACGACGAGGAGGAGGAGGCCCGCTTGCAAAGCCTGGTCAAGATCTACGAGAGCATGAAGCCCAAGGACGCGGCGCGCATCTTCGAGGAGCTAGACATTCTGGTCTTGCTCGATGTGATAGGCCGGATGAAGGAGCGCAAGAGCGCGCCGATCCTCGCCAAGATGAACCCCACAAGGGCCAAGACCGTCACCCTCGAGCTGGCGCAGCGCCGGACCATGCCTTTCGCGCGCCAGTAGCGGGAGATTCCCGAATTCATCCGATCAGGGTTTACCCAGTTTTAACGGCGCTTCGATAGCGTCCTGAGATCTGTCATACGGCCTATTGCCAGGCCCGAATCCGCCAGCAGGAGAAACCGATGGCCGCTGTCGATATGAACATGCCGATACTCATCGTCGACGATTACAAGACGATGCTGAGGATCATCCGCAATCTGCTCAAGCAGCTCGGATTCACCAACGTTGACGAAGCGACCGATGGTGCCGCTGCGCTGCAGAAGCTGCGGGACGGCAACTTCGGCTTGGTGATCTCCGATTGGAACATGGAGCCCATGAGCGGCCTGGAGCTGCTCAAGGAGGTCCGCGCCGACGGTCGCCTGCAGAAGACGCCCTTCATCATGGTCACGGCCGAGAGCAAGAGCGAGAACGTGGTCGCTGCCAAGGAGGCGGGGGTCAACAACTACATCGTCAAGCCCTTCAACGCCGCCACCCTCAAGGGAAAGCTCAACGCCGTCCTCGGTAACTTCTGATCGGCGACTCTTGGGATGGGATCGAAGGGTGCGGCAATGCAGCAGCGGCGCGATGAGCTCGACGAACAAATCGCGGCGTTGGCCCGCAAACCCGAAACGGTCGATCCGGCCGACATCGTCGATGTTGTGGAGAGTGTCATGGCCTCGGTAAGTGGCGACGTTTCGACGGTCAATCACAACCTGTTCCGAGAGATCGAAGTTCTCGCCAGGTTCATCCAGACGGCCAAGGCGGAGATCGCCTCCCTGCGTCCGGAAGAGATCAAGCACGAGCATTTGGCGACGGCGACCGACGAGCTCGAAGTGATCGTCGGCCAGACCGAGGAGGCGACCAACAGCATCTTCTCGGCCGTCGAGACCATCGAGACCCTTTGCGAGGAGATGGATCCGGCGCTCGCCGAGAAGGTCACCAACGCGGTGACCGAGGTCTACGAAGCCTGCGGCTTCCAGGACCTGACCGGTCAGCGGATCGGCAAGGTGGTCGGCGCTCTGCAGCACATCGAGCACCGCATCGAAGGGCTGCTACAGGCCTTCGGTGCCGAGTTCGAGGGTCTGCCGGGCGGCGCGCCCGGGACCTCCCCGACGCCTCTCGGGCCGCCGCCAGGTAAGGTCGCGCGGCCGGACGAGGACCTCATGAACGGCCCGCAAAAGCCGGGTGAAGCCAAGACTCAGGACGAGATCGACGCGCTGCTCGGCTTTGACTGATGGCTCATGCTGCGGCCGCTCCAGAGCGACGACCTCTCCAGCGGTGAGCGCAGCCACTTCACGCTGCTGGCGCTCTACCTGCTGCTGCTGGCCTTCTTCATCCTCCTGAACGCGCTCACGCATCCCGACGAGAGCCGCTCCCGCGACGTCATCAGAAGCGTCCAACAGGCCTTCGACCACGAGGTCCTGGCGCTGCGGCTGCGCGGCTCCCAGAAGGCCGAGAGCGGTGCCGCGCTGGCGGCCGCCTCGGCGGTCGAGGAGCTCTTGGGCGCCTTGGCGGGAGACCAGGCCGAGGTCGTGCGGAACAGCGCGGCCGGCAGCACCGTTCTGCGGCTCGAGCTTGCCACGGAGCCGCTCTTCGCCAGCGAGCGCGCTGCCTTGCTCGGCCCGGCCGAACGGCTGCTCGACGGAATCGCCGGCGCCATCGCCCGTCAGGCCGAGCGGCCGATCCTGATCGAGACCGAGATCCTCCACGGCACGGCCGATCTACAGGACGCCGAGCCCTCGCCGGACTCGCCGGGCTGGCTCGCCGCCAGACGCGCCGGCACCCTGGTCCGCGCCTTGATAGAGCGTGGCCTGGCGGCGGAGCGGCTGACCGCCGGCGTCCGGCCCGACGCGCCCGGGCACTTGCTGGTCCTGTTCCGCTTCTACGACAGCGCGCCGACGGCGCCCGACGCCGATGCCAATGCCGATGCTGTTCCAGCGGCGGTTCCGCCGTCATGACGCCCCGCCCGATGCCGGCGTCCTCGGTGCCGCGGCCGGCGCAAAGCGCCGGGGTGCCCTGGATGGTCACCTTCATCGACCTCACGGCCCTGCTGATCACCTTCATGGTGATGCTCTTCGCCATGTCGGCCTTGGAGGAGGAGACCTGGGAGAAGCTTCGTCTGCGCTTCAGCGACGGCGACGACCTGCGGCCGACCGTCACGCTCACCGTGCCGGATGCGCCGGCGCCGCTGACGCCCGCCACGGCGGTGCCGGGCCGCGACCTGGACTACCTGGCCGGGCTGCTGCGCCAGTCGATGGCCGAGGGCGAGACGCTCGGCGAGGTCGAGATCGAGCGGCAGGAGGACCGCCTGGTGATCTCCCTGCCGACGCGCCTGCTCTTCGCGCCCGGCGCGGTCACGCTCGACCCGGCCGGGCAGCGCGCGGTCGCGGGCCTAGCCGCCAGCCTGCGCAACATCGACAACCGGATCGAGGTCCTGGGGCATGCGGATCCGCGGCCGGTGCCGGAAGAGATCGGCTCCAACTGGGAGCTGTCCTTGGGCCGGGCGATGGCGGTCGCCGCCCTGATCGAGGCCGCCGGCTACCGCCGGCCGCTCTCGGCGCTCGGCCGGGGCGATGCCCGCTTCGCGGAGACCGCGCCCGGGCAACCGGCGGCGAATCGCTTGGCGCTGGCCCGCCGGGTCGAGATCGTGATCCACGGCGACCTCGGGGAGAGCCTGCCATGAGCGCCCTGCGCCTCCTGGCCGCCCTGCTGGTGACCCTGTCCCTGCTGGCGTTGGCGGCGCCGGCCGAGGCCGGCCGGGTCGGCCTGCGCACGGGCGTCCACCCGGGCTTCGCGCGCATGGTCTTCGATTGGCCGCAGCCGGTCGGCTACAAGGCCGAGCTTCGCGCCGGCTACCTGGAGGTCAGCTTCGCGCGGCCCGCCGACTTCGACCTCAAGGTGCTCGACAGGCGCCTCAAGAAATACGTCGCGGGCGCCCAGGTCTCCGGCGATCGCCGCAGCGTGCTCTTCACGCTGAAGGGCAGCTATGCCCTGAAGCACTTCACCTTGGGGCCGAAGGTCGTCCTCGACCTGCATTTCAGCGGCGACCGGGCCAAGGCGCGCGACGTCGGCCCGGCGCCGGGCCAGGCGCCGCCCAAGCCGCCGCCGACCGTCGCCCTGCGCGGCGCCCAGGACTCGAACCTCAGCCGGCTCGTCTTCCACTGGCCTGAGCCGGTCTCGGTCAAGGTCGCCAAGCGGCGCGGCGGCGTCCGCTTGCAGTTCGACAAGCCCGCCATGCTCGACACGACTCGCCTGCGCACCGGCAAGCTCAAGCAGATCGCCAAGGTGCGTCCTCGGCAGCGCGACGCGGGGCTCGCCGTCGACATCGACCTGCGCAGCGGCGCCAAGCTGCGCCATTGGAAAGACGGCCTGCGGGTCGTGGTCGACGTGTCGCGCCCCCTGCCGAAGGCGCCGCCTCCCGAGCCGGCCAAACAGGCCGAGCCGCCCGAGCCGGCCAAGCCTTCGGCGCCGTCGGCGGAGGCCGCGGCGGCGAAAGCCAAGCCGGTCGAGCCCGGCGCGACCCAGCCGGGCCGGCCGCTTCGGCTCGTGCCGGATGGCCCCTGGAACGCCCAGCGTCCTCAGCCGTCCGAGCAGCACCGGATGGTTGCCGCCGAAGAGGCGCCGGAGAAGACCGAGACGACGCCCGAAGACGTGGCCGCCGCGCTGGCCGAGGCCGGGCTCGCGCCGGCCGCCGGCGAGTCCGAGCCGGAGCCCCAGCCGGAGCCCCAGCCGGAGCCCCAGCCGGAGCCCCAGCCGGAGCCTGAGAGCGAAGAGGCGCCGAGCCCCGCCGTCAAGGCGCCGATCCCGCTGACCAAGCCCCGCGACGCGGCCGCGCCCAAGGAAACGGCGGAAGACGCCGCCGCGCCCGCACCCGCGGCGGACGAGCCCGAGGCGACGGCCGCCAAGCCTGATGACGCCAAGCCCGACGCCGCCAAAGCCGAGGACGCCAAAGCCGAGAGCGCCAAAACGGAGAGCGCCGAGACCGAGGCCGCCGAGGGCGAGGCGGCGACGTCTGCCGAGGATCTCGTCGCGGCCGTGGAGGCCGACGGCGAAGCGACGGCGGAGGACGCCGAAGCCGGCGAAGCCGAAGAAGCCGAGGAAGCGGCCCGCTTCGTGCCGGACCCGGCGCCCTTGCCGGGCCACCTGGCGCCACGCGAGAAGCCGGTCGCCCTGCGCTTCAACTGGGCGGAGCCGACCGCGGCGGCGACCTTCCGACGCGGCGAGCACATCTGGCTGGTCTTCGACCGCCGCACCGAGGCGGGCCTCGCCCAGCGGATCGCCGGCGTCGCGCCCGAGCTCTCGCCGGTCGCGCTGAGCTCGGCGACCGGCACCGTGGTGCGCCTGACCGCCGCCCACCGCCTGTCGCCGCGTCTGATCCCGGAGGGCATGGCCTGGGTGCTCGACCTGCGGGTGCGGCCGAGCCGGCTCGAGCATCCCCTGACCATCGTGCTCGACGCCAAGAGCGTGCGGCCGCGCGCCATGGTGCCGCTCAAGCAGCCCGGCCGCCTGCAGAGCTTCGTCGATCCCTCGCTCGGCGACCGCCTCTACGTGGCGCCGGTCCGCCTGGCGGGCCAGGGGCTGGCCAGCCAGCACGACTTTCCCGAGTTTCGCGTGCTCGCGGCGGAGCAGGGCATCGTCCTGCGGCCCAAGACCGAATCGCTGTCCATCTCGATCGTCGGCTCGACCCTGGTGGTCACCGGCCCGAACGGCCTGCTGCTGTCGTCGAGCCGGCAGCGCGAGGCGGCGGAAGCGGATCCTCTGGTCGCCACGCCGGGTCAGCGGCTGTTCGATCTCTGGGCCTGGCGCGAAGGCGGTCTCCGCCAATTCATCAAGCGCCGCAAGGCGCTGCAGAAAGCCCAGTCCCAGGCCCGCGGCCCGGAGCGCAGCCTGGCCCGGCTGCGCCTGGCGCGCTTCTATTTCGCGCACGCCCTGACCGTCGAGGCGGCCGGCGTCCTGGCGGTGCTGGTCGAGGAGGACGCCAGGCTGGCCCGCGACCCGCAGGTGCTGGTGATGCGCGGCGCCAGCTTCGTCCTGAACAAGCAGTATGCCGAGGCGCGGGAGCTGCTGGACGAGTCCGTCCTGACGGGCGAGCCGGAGGCCACCCTCTGGCGCGCGGGCCTGGCCGCGCTGTCGCGCGATTGGGCCTATGCCGCCGCCGGCTTCAAGGAGTCGGCGGCCTTGATCGCCGACTACGTTCCCCTGGTGCGCCATCGGCTGCACTTGCTGGCCGCGGAAGCCCAGATCGAAGTCGGCGACGCCGCGACCGCCGGTATCTTCCTCGGCAAGATCCGCGACGACGAGCCCGACGAGGCGCTGCTCAGCGACGTCAGCTATCTGGAGGGTCGCCGGCTCCTGCTCGAGAGCGATCCCTCCAGCGCCAAGCGCTACTGGGACCTGGTGGTCAGCAAGGCCGACAACCGCCGGGCCGAGGCCCGCGCCAAGCTGGCCTTGATCGACCTCGCCCTGGAGCGCGGCGAGATGACGCCGGCACAGGCCATCGAGGCGCTCGAGAGCCTGCAGTTCGCCTGGCGCGGCGATGCCTTCGAGTTCGGCCTGCTCGAGCGGCGCGCCGAGCTCTTCATCGAGATGGGCAAGTTCCGCGAGGGCCTGATTTCCTTCCGGCGGGCCGCCTCGAACCTCGCCGACGTCGGCCGCGCCGGTAAGGTCACGGAGCGCATGCGCCAGGTCTTCCGCGAGCTCTTCCTGGGCGAGCGCGACGCGGGGCTGGCGCCGATCAAGATGCTGGCGCTCTACGAGGAGTTTCGCGAGCTGACACCGCCGGGCGAGGCCGGCGATCAGGTCGTCGAGCGCCTGGCCAAGAAGCTGGCGGCGGTGGACCTGCTGCCCGAGGCCATCATACTGCTGCAGCGCCAGGTCACCTATCGGCTCGATGGTGTCGAGAAGGCGCGGGTCGGCGCCGAGATCGCCCACCTCAACCTGCTCAACGAGGACCCGCTCGGCGCCCTCGACGGGCTCGACGAGAGCGACGTCGAGGAGGCGCTGCCGGAGGCGCTGGAGCGCGCCCGGCGCTACATGCGCGCGCGCGCCCTGTCGTTGAAGGACCAGTTCGAGGAGGCCCTGGTCGTGCTCGGCCCGGACGACAGCGCGCAGGCGCAGCGGCTGCGCTTCGAGATCCGCTGGCGCTGGCGGGACTGGCCCGGCGCGGCGGAGGTGATCGACGCCTTGCTGCCCGAGGAGCTGCCGGTCGACGCGCCGCCCGAGGCCGAGCAGGCCGAGCTGATCACCGCGCTCGCCGTGGCCTACGCGCTGGCCGACGACCTCGGTGGCCTGGCCGACCTCAAGTGGCGCTTCGGCCCCTCCATGGAGCTCAGCGATCGCAAGGACACCTTCATCATGCTGACCGGCGATCTCGACCGCGGCATGGTCACCTCGATCGCCGACGAGCTGCGCGGCGTCGCCCACATCGACAGCTTCCTCGCCCGCTACAACGAGCGCTGGCAGGAAGCCAGCCTCAGCGAAGAGGCCGCTCGGCAGTAGAAAGCGTTCGGGCGGGAAGCGGGCGCCGTCAGGCGCCGCCGTAGCTCTGCACCAGGCTGCCGGCGACCAGGTGCCAGCCGTCGACCATCACGAAGAAGATCAGCTTGAAGGGCAGGGAGATCAGGATCGGCGGCAGCATCATCATGCCCATCGACATCAGCACCGAGGCGACCACCATGTCGATCACCAGGAAGGGCAGGAACAGCAGGAAGCCGATCTCGAAGGCGCGGCGCAGCTCGCTGATCATGAAGGCCGGTATCAGGGCGCGCATCGGCGTCGCCTCGGGGCTCTCCAGCGGCCCGGTCTCGGCCATCTCCAGGAACAGGCCGAGATCCTCCTCGCGGACATGGCCGAGCATGAAGGTCTTGACCGGCTCGGAGGCGCGGTCGAGGGCCTCCATCTCGTCGATGTCCTCGGAGATCAGCGGCACCAGCGCCTCGTCGTAGACGTCCTCCAGGGTCGGCATCATGATGAACAGCGTCAGGAACAGCGCCAGCGAGATCAGCACCGAGTTCGGCGGCGTCTGCTGGATGCCGAGCGCGCTGCGCAGGAACGACAGGACCACGACGATCCGCGTGAAAGAGGTCATCATCACCAGGATCGAGGGCGCCAGGCTGAGCACCGTGATCAGGGCGATGAGCTGAACGATCCGCCCGGCGGTCGAGCCGTCCTCGCCGCCCAGGTCGAGCGACAGGGTCTGCGCTAGGGCCGGGTCGGCGCCGAGGATCGTTGCGGCCCCGAAAGCGAGTCCGAGACCCAGAGCGAGCGGCCGGCTGCGGCCGCGTGTCGCGGGGAAGCGCGCGCGCCGGCTCATGACGCCGCTCCGCCGCTCTTCAAGGCCACCGGCTTGGGGCCCTCTTCGGCTTGTTCCGGTGCCGGAATGTCCGATTCCACCCGCAAATCGCCGCTCGGGCCGAGCAGCAGCAGGTGCTCCTTGGCGTCGCGCCGGACCAGCACCAGGCGCCGGCGCGAGTCGAGCGCCATGACCTCGACCAGCGACAGGCGCGGGTTCTTGCCCCGGTTCGGCGCCAGCCGGCCGCCCAGGCCGAGCCGGCGGGCCAGCCAGGCGATGCCCCCGATCAGTGCCAGCACCGCGATCAGCGCCAGCAGGAATCTCGTGTACATCTCCAGGTCCATGACCCGCTGTCCGGCTCTCTGTTGTTGTCGGGGGCGTGGCTCGGGTGCCGCGGTGCTCGGCGCTCATCCCTTGCGGCTGTAGGCGCTCATGGCGTCGCGCCGCTTGCCGCTGGTGCCGAGCTCGGCCGACAGGGCCTCGCAGCCGACCTTGATCTGGCCCCCCAAGGCCTCGAGGTCGCTCAGCAGCGCCGTCAGGCGCGGCGCGAAGCACCGGCCGCGCTCGGTCGGCAGGGCCTGGATGCCGGCGCAGAGGTGGGCGACGCGGCGCTCCAGGGGCTCCAGGTCGAGGATCGCGCCGTCGGCGAGGTCGTTGCGGGCGCGCGAGACCAGGCCGTCGATGCTGGCCAGCTCTTCCGAAAGCTCCGGGGGCAGTGCGGGGGGCAGGTCGGGGTCGGCGGTCATGCGGGCGCCTCCTCTGGCTCGGCATGGGGGCTGGCGGTCGGCTCGCCGGCAGGCTCGGCGGACGGGTCCCGGTTGGTCGCCCGGTAGACGTAGGTCAGGATCTCGGCGACCGCGGCCAGGGCTTCGAGGGGGATCTCGCAGTCGACCTCGACCGCCGAGAGGATCTCGGCCAGGTCGGCGTCGCTGCGCACCTTGATGCCGCGGTCGAAGGCGATCTCGAGGATCTGCTCGGCCAGGGCGCCTTCGCCCTTGGCGATGACCCGGGTCCGCGCCGCCTGCTCGGGCGCGCCGCGCAGCGCCACGGCCAGGTGGCGGCTATCGCGGTCCTCGGCGGAGGCGGCGAGGCCAGGGAGGGTAGAGGGTGCAGGGCTCTTCGCGACCACGATCCGCGTCGGGTCCTTCGTCGCTGTCCGAAGGCGCCGCCGCCGCGCGCCGGGCGCGGCCTGTCCGGCTCGGCGTCATCCTCGCCGAGGCATGCTTAACGAATCGTTGAAGCCCCGCCTTAGGCCCTGGGGGCAGTGGGGTTGAGCGGGGGAAGGGGGCGGGCCGCCTACTCGCCGCTCTTGTCGGGCGCCGGGGCGCTGCCGCCCAGGGCGACCATCAGGCCGTCGCCGCTGCTGGCCGCCGCCGCGGCGGCCTTGTTCTCGGCCTGGATCCGCTCGTAGAGCTCGCGGCGCAGCACCGAGGCTTCCGGCGGGAAGGTGAAGCCCAGCTTGATGGACTTGCCGCGGATATCGACGACGGTCACTTCGATATTGTCGTTGATGATGACCGATTCGCCGATCTTTCGGGTCAAATAGAGCATTCGGCTCCCGCCCGACTAATAGGTGCGCAGGGAGTCTCACAGCGAGACAGATACGCAAAGCCCCACGCAATTAAAGCGCTTTTACCGATTATTAACAAGCAAGCCTTGATATTGAGCGGCGGTCCAAAGGCGCCGCAGCGGGCTTTAGAGCGAGACGCAGGACTAGGTTGGCTTGAATATCTTCGACGCCATTTCGCGTAAAATGGCCTGGCTCGGCCAGCGTCAATCCGTGCTGGCCCAGAACATCGCCAATGCCGATACGCCCGACTACGCCCCCAAGGACCTGAAATCCAGCGAGTTCGCCCGCAAGCTGCAGGCCCGGCAGGCGGCCATGGCCATGGCCGCGACCCACCGCAACCATCTCGATAGCCGCGCCGGCCCCGGTGCCCTGGCGCGCTCGGACGAGCAGTCGCGGACCTACGAGGTCGCGCCCTCCGGCAACGCCGTCGTGCTCGAGGAGCAGATGATCAAGGTCGGCGAGACCCAGATGAACTATCGGATGCTCAGCAATCTCTACCGGCGCCACATGAACATGATGCGCGCCGCCCTCGGCCGCGGCAGCTAAGGGAGCGTGGCGTGACCGATCTCGTCAAGTCGATGAACATCTCGGCCTCGGGCATGAAGGTCCAGGGCACCCGCATCCGGGTCCTCGCCGAGAACATCGCCAACGCCGATTCCGCGGCCCAGGAGCCGGGCGGCCAGCCCTACCGGCGCAAGCTGGTGACCTTCGCCAACGCGCTCGACAAGGCGATCGGCGCGGAGCTGGCCTACGTCAAGGGCGTGACCGTCGACAACAGCGAGTTCGGCCGGCGCTACGAGCCGGGCCATCCCTCGGCCGACGACGACGGCTACATCCTGGTGTCCAACGTCAACTCGCTGATCGAGATGACCGACATGCGCGAGGCGCAGCGCAGCTACGAGGCGAACCTGCAAGTGGTCCGTTCCTCGCAGGCGATGATCCAGCAGACCATCGACATCCTGCGCTGAGCCCGAGACCGAGGGGTCGCCAGGAAGGCGGCCCGCGAGCTGGCCAAGAAGGCCTCTGGAAGGCGCCACGGCGCCTGCGTGGAGGTGAGACATGCCAGTGACCAGCCTGGCCGACGCGGCAGCGGCCTACAGCAGAATCGGCAGCACGCCTGCCGGGCGCACGCCCGAGACCCGGATCGAGCCCAAGGGGCCGGACTTCGGCTCCATGGTCCGCGAGGCCGCCGAGGAGGCCATCCAGGAGCTGCGCCAGAGCGAGGGCAAGACCTTGCAGGCCGCGGCCGGCGGCGCCGACATCAACGAGGTGGTGATGGCGGTCGCCAAGGCCGACATGACACTGCAGACCGTGGTCGCGGTGCGCGACCGGGTGATCCAGGCCTACCAGGACGTCCTGCGGATGCCGATCTGAGGCGCCGTCTAGGACTCTTCTAAGGGGGGGCTTGATGATCAGACCGGGGCAGGGCGCGGCCGGACCGACGCGGCCATGAGCGCGACCGACGTTCTCGAGGTCGCCCGCGAGGCGGTCATCATCATGCTGATCGTCGGCGCGCCGCTGCTGATGCCGGCGCTCATCGTCGGCCTGGTGATCGCCCTGATTCAGGCGCTGACCCAGGTCCAGGAGATGACCCTGACCTTCGTGCCCAAGATCATCGTCATGTTCCTGGTGCTCATCGTCTCCCTGCCATTCCTGCTGTCGACCATGGTGGGTTTCGGCGAGTCGCTGATGGATCGCATCGTGGCCCTGGGCTGAGGCCATGCTCTCGAGCTTTCTGCCGGCCGAGCTCTTCTCCTTTCTGCTGGTCTTCGTGCGGGTCGGCTCGGCGATCATGCTGATGCCGGGCATCGGCGACCCCTACGTGGCGCCGCGCGTCCGCCTGCTCTTCGCGCTGCTGCTGGCGGTGATCGTGACGCCGATCGTCGCCCCGCAGTTGCCGGCGCTGCCGGCCAGCGCCGTGTCGCTGATCCTGCTGCTGATCGGCGAGATCGTCATCGGCCTGTTCCTCGGCGGCCTGGCCCGCCTGCTGATGGCGGCGCTGACCACCGCCGGCATGGTCATCGCCTACATGAGCTCCCTGGCCAACGCCCTGGTCGACGACCCGAGCGCCGCCCAGCAGGGCTCGATCGCCGGCTCCTTCCTGGCCATCGTCGCGTTGCTGACCATCTTCACGCTGGACCTGCACCACATGCTGCTGCGCGGCGTGGTCGACAGCTATCAGCTCTTCCTGCCGGGCGAGGCGCTACCCGCCGGCGACATGGCCGAGATGGTCTCGCGGGTCGTCTCGGAGTCCTTTCTCCTGTCCTTCCAGATCGCCGCGCCCTTCGTGGCCGTCGGCTTGATCTTCTATCTGGGCATCGGCCTGCTCTCGCGCCTGATGCCCCAGGTCCAGGTCTTCTTCGTCGCCCTGCCGGTGCAGATCATGGCGGGCCTGGCCGTCTTCTTCTTCGCGCTGCCGGTGGCCATCATGTGGTTCCTGCGCCACTTCGAAGGGACCATGCGGCCCTTCACGGCGGGAGGCTGAGCGGCCATGGCCGAGGATCAAACGGACGAATCACAAAAAACCGAAGAGCCGACCGAGAAACGACTGCGCGAGGCCCGCGAGAAGGGCCAGGTCGCCAAGTCGCAAGAGGTCTCGCACTGGTTCGCGCTCCTGGGTTTCGCTTTGATCCTCGGCTTCCTGCTGCACGGCCTGGCCGGCGGCATCGGCGAGGCCATGATGCCCTTCGTCGCCCGGCCGCACGACCTGAGCATCGGCGGCGACGGCCTGCGCCTGCTGGTCAACGACCTGATCTTCGCGGTCGGCATCGCCCTGCTGCTGCCGCTCGGCCTGATGGTCATCGCCGCGCTGATCTCCGGCTTCGTGCAGACCGGCCTGATCATGTCGCTGGAGCCCTTGAAGCCGAAGCTGGAGAAGATCTCGCTGATCGCCGGCTTCAAGCGGCTCTTTTCGATCCGCGCCCTGGTCGAGTTCGCCAAGGGCATCCTCAAGCTCTGCATCGTCGCGACCGTGATCGGCATGGTGCTCTGGCCCGAGCGGGACTCGATCCCCAATGCGGTGACCCTGGAGATCGGCCAGTTCGCGATCCTGATGGAGATGCTCAGCTTCCGCGTGCTGGTCGCCGCGCTGGCGGTCATGACCGTCATCGCCGCCCTCGACTTCGCCTTCCAGCGCTACCAGCACATGAAGCAGCTACGCATGTCCAAGCAGGAGCTGAAGGACGAGTTCAAGCAGACCGAAGGCGATCCGATGGTCAAGGCGCGGCTGCGCCAGATCCGCACCGAGCGCGCACGCCAGCGGATGATGTCCGCCGTGCCCGAGGCGGACGTGGTGGTCACCAACCCGACCCACTACGCGGTGGCGCTCAAGTATGCCCACGGCGAGGACAACGCGCCGCGGGTCACCGCCAAGGGCGTCGACAACATCGCCGAGAAGATCCGCGAGGTCGCCACCGAGGCCGAGGTGCCCCTGGTCGAGAACCCGCCGCTGGCGCGCGCGCTCTATGCCAGCGTCGACATCGACCAGGAGATCCCGCCCGAGCACTATCAGGCGGTGGCCGAGATCATCTCCTACGTCATGCGCCTGCGCGGCCGGCAGGCCGGTGCGGCCGCGCCGTGATGCCGACGCCGGGCCGCCCACTATTGCAAAGGCCGCCGCGGCGCCATCGGGGCCCTTGTGGCAAATCGCGCGATGCGGATAAGAAAGGACTCGGCGGCACGCGGCCGGGTGCAAGGCGGCCTGCGGGCCATCACGGAGGGCCCATGACGCGCCGACTGGCGATTTTCTCGATTGCGGTTCTTGCCGGCGCCTGGTCGCTGCTCGGCGCCGCGCGCGTTGCGCTGGCCCAGGGACGGGCCGAGGCGCAGGAAGGCCAGCAGCTCGACCAGATGCTGTCCTGGTCGTCGATCGTCGGCCTCGGCGGGGCGCTGGCGCTGGCCGCGCTGCTGATCGGCATCGTCATCCTGCTGCGCCGGCGCGGCACCCGTCAGCTCTATGCCCGCGCCTACGGCGTCATGGCGACGCCACATCAGGTGCTCGATGCCCGCGGCCGCAGCCGCTTCGTCAACGAGGCCTTCGAAGAGCGCTTCGGGCGCGCCCGCGAGGCCATGCCTTTGCTGCTCGGCAGCCTGGCCATGGCCAAGGACGACCGGGCGCGGATCATGCAATTGCAGCGCGAATCCCTGGGCGGCATCGCCGGTGCCGTGGCGGTCGCCGTCTCCGAGACGCCCAGCGAGCCCCGCCTCGGCGGCGAGCCGGCGCCGGATGTCTCGGCCCGACGCTGGATCCGCGTCGCGGCGACGCCGCTCGAGGGCGCCGGCGGCGCGGTGCTCTGGTCGCTCGACCCGCTCGACCTGGACCTGGCGCCGGAGGAGCCGGCGGCCGGGGCCGGCGGCGGGCCGGACGGCGAGCAGGCCCGCTTCGCGGCCTTGCTGGCCCAGGCGCCGATCGGCGCCTACTGCATCGACGGCGAGGGCCGCTTCACCCTGGTCAACGAGACCCTGGCCGGCTGGCTCGGCCGGCCGGCCGCGGCCATGGTGACCGCGCGCCTCAAGCTGCACGACCTGATGGAGCGGGCGCCGGACGAGGCCGCGGCCTGGGACCCCTTCGGCGACGGCGGCAAGACCCACGCCGGCGCCCTGCGCCTGAAGAGCGCCACCGGCCAGATCCTCGAGGTGCATCTGGCGCAGGAGCTGCGCCGCGACGGCGGCGGCGCCGTCAGGGACGGTACCGGGGTGGTGCGCAACCTGGCCGCCGAGCGCGCGGTGGCGGACGGCCTCGGTCGGGTCGAGGGCCGCCTGCTCGGCTTCTTCCAGGAGGCACCGGTCGGCATCGCCCTGGTCGATCCCGAGGGGCGGGTCACCGAGTGCAACCGCACCCTGGCGGCCCTGGCCGAAAGCGACGAGAGCGCCCTCGGCGGCGTCGCGCTGCTCGACCTGGTGGCCGCCGACGACCGGCCGGCGGTCGAGGCCGCTCTGGCTTCCGCGCGCGCGCCGGTCAATGGCAAGGCCCCGGGGGCGGCGGGTACGGAGGAGCCCATCGAGGTGCATCTGGCGGGTGAGGGCGAGCACAGCGCCATGCTGCACGTCGCGGCGGTCGGCGAGGCCGGCGGCGAGGCGGCGGGCTACGTGGTGCACCTGCTCGACACCACCGAGCGCCGCGCCCTGGAGATGCAGTTCTCGCAGTCGCAGAAGATGCAGGCCGTAGGCCAGCTTGCCGGCGGCATCGCCCACGACTTCAACAACCTGCTGACCGCGATGATCGGCTTTTCGGACCTGCTGCTGCTGCGCCACCGGCCGGGCGACCAGTCCTTCGCCGACGTCATGCAGATCAAGCAGAACGCCAACCGTGCGGCCAACCTGGTGCGCCAGCTCCTGGCCTTCTCGCGGCAGCAGACCCTGCGGCCGCGCGTGCTCGACGTCACCGACATCCTGGCCGAGCTGTCGCACCTGCTGCGCCGGCTGATCGGCGAGAACATCGAGCTGCAGATCAGCCACGGCCGCGACCTGGGCAAGGTCAAGGCCGACCAGGGCCAGCTCGAGCAGGTCATCATCAACCTGGCGGTCAACGCCCGCGACGCCATGCAGGGCGGCGGCAAGCTGTCGCTGCGCACCGGCAACGTCGAGGTCAAGCGGCCGGTCAAGCAGCGCGGCGAGATCATGCCCGAGGGCCTCTATAGCTGCATCGAGGTCTCCGACACCGGCCACGGCATCGACCCGGCGCACATCGACCGGGTCTTCGAGCCCTTCTTCTCGACCAAGGAGGTCGGCGCCGGCACCGGCCTCGGGCTCTCGACGGTCTACGGCATCGTCAAGCAGTCCGGCGGCTTCGTCTTCGTCAACAGCGAGCTCGACAAGGGCACGACCTTCTCGCTCTACCTGCCGCACCACGAGCCGAGCGCCGAGGAGCTGGCCGAGGGCCTGCAGCCCAAGGAGGAGAGCCGCGACCTGAGCGGCATCGGCACGGTGCTGCTGGTCGAGGACGAGGACGGGGTGCGCGCCTTTTCGGCCCGGGCCCTGCGCAACAAGGGTTACGACGTGCTCGAGGCGCGCTCCGGCGAGGCCGCCCTGGAGATGCTGAGCGAGGCCGGCAAGCCGATCGACCTGCTGATCACCGACGTGGTCATGCCCAAGGTCGACGGCCCGACCCTGGTCCGCCAGGTCCGCGACCAGCGCCCCGACCTGAAGGTGATCTTCATCTCCGGCTACGCCGAGGACGCCTTCCGCCAGCGCCTCGACCAGGACGCCGGCATCCACTTCCTGCCCAAGCCCTTCAGCCTCAAGCAGCTCGCCGGCAAGGTGAAAGAGGTCCTCCGCGACAACGCCGCTTGAGGGTTGCCTGAGCGGCAGCCCAGCAGGCCGTTCGAGGGGCCTTCGAGGGGTCGCTTGAGGGCGGATTCCCGGCCGCGACTCGGCGAACGGGAACGGCGGGAGACCGCCTAGCGGGCTCGGGTATCCACCGATATTTTGCCGTTTTGTTCTCATTTCAGTCCACTTTTATCTTGCCATAACGAGAACAAAGAGCGTACAGTCCGTCTCGTTGCAGTGGGCAGGGCCCTATGGGATAAGGGATCGTCGTCATGCCGCAGACCAACTTGCGTCTCGTCGAGAAGGACAGCGTGGACAAGCAGAAGGCACTGGATGCCGCGCTCGGGCAGATCGAGCGGGCTTTCGGCAAGGGCTCCGTGATGAAGCTCGGCGCCCAGGACCGGAACATCGAGATCGAGGTCGTGCCAACCGGCTCGCTCGGGCTGGACATCGGGCTCGGCATCGGCGGCTTGCCGCGCGGCCGGGTGGTCGAGGTCTTCGGGCCGGAGAGCTCGGGCAAGACCACGCTGGCGCTCCACGTCATCGCCGAGGCCCAGAAGATGGGCGGCACCTGCGCCTTCGTCGACGCCGAGCACGCCCTCGACCCGGCCTATGCCGGCAAGCTCGGGGTCGACATCGAGGAGCTGCTGATCTCCCAGCCGGACGCCGGCGAGCAGGCCCTGGAGATCGCCGACACCCTGGTGCGCTCCGGCGCCATCGACGTGCTGGTGATCGATTCGGTCGCTGCCCTGGTGCCGCGGGCCGAGCTCGAGGGCGAGATGGGCGACCAGTTGCCGGGCCTGCATGCCCGCCTGATGAGCCAGGCGCTGCGCAAGCTGACCAGCTCGATCTCCAAGTCGAACACCATGGTCCTCTTCATCAACCAGATCCGCCACAAGATCGGCGTCATGTTCGGCTCGCCGGAGACCACCACGGGCGGCAACGCGCTCAAGTTCTACGCCTCGATCCGGCTCGACATCCGGCGCATCGGCGCGATCAAGGACAAGGACACCGTGGTCGGCAACCAGACTAAGGTGAAGGTCGTCAAGAACAAGCTGGCGCCGCCTTTCCGCGTGGTCGAGTTCGACATCATGTACGGCGAGGGCATCTCCAAGACCGGCGAGCTGCTGGACCTCGGGGTCCAGGCGGGCATCGTCGAGAAGTCCGGCGCCTGGTTCTCCTGCGGCGACCAACGCATCGGCCAGGGCCGCGAGAACGCCAAGACCTTCCTCAGGGAGCACCCCGAGGTCGCCGCCAAAGTCGAGCAAAAGATCCGCGAGAACGCCGGCCTGGTGGCCCACGCCATGCTCGAAGGCCCCGACGAGGGTGACGACGACGACACGGAGTCCGACAAGGCCCCCGACGGCGCTGCCGCCGAAGCTTGAGTTCCCCCGCCTGCGAAGGCTGCGACGGCGTCGGCCCTAGGGCCGGCGCCGTTTGCTTTCCGCGGCGCCTGATGTCGCTGAAGCCAAGCGGCCGGATGGCCGCTCCCGGCGTCTGAGGACTCGACAAAACTGGGCCATTGAGGCCCCGCGCCCCCATGGGCGCGAAGCCAAGCGGCCGGATGGCCGCGCCCGGCGTCTGAGGGCCGACGAAGACTCAGAGCCCGCGATGCGGGCTCTGTGGACAGTGCCGGGGGCTGGGGGTAAGTAAAGTTCCGAGCGGGGTGCTCGGCGCCGACCTTGGAACCCCTCCAACTTGCGGGCCAAGCCCCTGGACCATAGATAGAAACCATGACCAGCTCCAACGAGATCCGCAGCACCTTCCTGGACTTCTTCGGGCGCAACGACCACGAGGTCGTTGCCTCCTCGCCCCTGGTGCCGCGCAACGACCCGACCTTGATGTTCACCAGCGCCGGCATGGTGCAGTTCAAGAACGTCTTCACCGGCCAGGAGGTCCGCGAGATCCCGCGCGCGGTGACGGCGCAGAAGTGCGTGCGCGCCGGCGGCAAGCACAACGACCTGGAGAATGTCGGCTATACCGCGCGCCACCACACCTTCTTCGAGATGCTCGGCAACTTCTCGTTCGGCGACTACTTCAAGGATCTCGCCATCGAGCTGGCGTGGAATCTGGTGACCAAGGAACTGGGCCTGCCGGCGGATCGCCTGCTGGTCACGGTCTATGCCGAGGACGATCAGGCGTTCGATCTGTGGAAGAAGATCGCCGGCTTGTCCGAGGACAAGATCATCCGTATCCCGACCTCCGATAATTTCTGGGCGATGGGCGACACTGGGCCGTGCGGACCGTGCTCGGAGATTTTCTTCGATCACGGCGACAAGGTTCAGGGCGGTCCGCCGGGCAGCGAGGACGAGGACGGCGACCGCTTCATCGAAATCTGGAACCTGGTGTTCATGCAGTTCGAGCAGATCGCCAAGGATGAGCGCGCCGAACTGCCCCGCCCGTCGATCGACACCGGCATGGGCCTCGAGCGGATTTCTGC
>JANQLT010000025.1 GCA_028280455.1 Kiloniellales bacterium | reverse complement strand
TGCGGGCTTCGGGTGGCAGGCCATCCGGAACCGCATCTTGGGCGAAGGAGTGTCCCCCGAAGCCCCTGTCATCCGAAGCCTTGGCGAAGGATGATGGCGTAGGGGGACTAGCGCAGCTCACTGAGCGTAGCGAAACCTAGAAGAGCTTATGTCCGCCGAAGCCTTGGCGTAGGCGGACTGGCTCGAGCCCAGCGCCGATCCTAGCGGCCGTAGTAGCCGGCTCTGACGCAGGCGCCGATGAAATTGCAGATCAGGCTTTCGGCGTGGACCATCGTCAGGGACGCGACATCCCGGCTCGGGGCGATCTCGACCAGGTCCATGCCCAAGACCCGGCCTTTCCGGGTCAAGGCATGAATCAAACGGTGCATTTGGACCCAGGTGAGGCCGCCCGGCGCCGGTGACATCACCGCCGGCATGATGGTCGGGTCCAAGCCGTCGGCGTCGATCGTCAGGTAGTAGGGACCGCCGTCGGGAATTCGGGCGAGCACCGCCTCCATGCCGGCCTCGTGCAGCTCGTAGGCCGTGATGATCTCGCCACCGTAGGCCCGCGCCTCGTCGATCTCTTCGGTGCCGAGGCTGCCGATGCCGCGAAGGCCGATCTGCACGATCGATCCGATCCACGGCATCTCCGAGGCGCGCCGTATGGGGCTGCGGTAGCCTTCCCTCTCGCCGACGGACTCGTCGCGCCAATCCATGTGCGCATCGACATGAACCAGGGTGACGTTGTCGGCGACGCCCTCGAGGGCACGCAACAGGGGGATCGAGACCCCGTGATCGCCACCCAAGGCGACGAGCGTGGCACCGGAGCGGAAGATCTTCCCGGCGGCGCTCTCGGCGCGGCGATAGTGCTCCCTGTGGTCCGAGGTGACGGCCGTGACGTTGCCGCAATCGACGATGGCGAGGTCGCGGCCGTCCAAGAGCGTGCCGCCGAGGTCCCAATCGTAGCGATCGACGCGTCGCAGGACCTGGTTCGAGGCCTGCCGAATCGTGTCGGGCGCACGGCTCTGGTCGTTCGCCATCGCGGACGGCAGGTAGGGCATGCCGAAGGGAATGCCGAGGATCGCGAACTGCGCCTGCAGCGCGTCCAGGTCGAGGGCCAAGGGAACGTCGAGAAAGGTCATCGGCGGTCCGGAAGGCGCCGCCGTCAAGGCCGAGGTCATCGCTTGGAAGCTCCCTGACTAGTGCCGGGCTGCGATGAGCTGGACTCATCGCAGCCCCTGTGGCCTTCAAGCGCCGCGCAGGCTTGTCCTCGCTTCGCTACGGGCGCGCCGTCGCGGCTTGGTATGAGGCGGGGGCGGTGGCCTGGCTGACAGGTGCTTGCGCCTCCCGCTGTCGACCGACTCCCTAGCTCGCGAACCACCAGCGTTCGGCGGCGCGCGCGCCATCGAGCGGGAAATTGGCCGTCAGCTTTCCGCCATGGCGCAGGTTGGCGCGGCGGGCATAGACCCTGTTCTGGAAGAACGGCACGATCGTTCCGCCTTCGTCCCTGAGGATCTGCTGCATCTCGCGGTACAGCTCGGTGCGCCTGCTGTCGTCGAGCTGGGCGCGGGCTTCGACCATCAAGGCGTTGAAGCGCTCGCCCTTGTAGCGCGATTCGTTCCAGGCCGCTTCCGCGGCGTAAGCCAGGGAGAAGATCACGTCCGGCGTCGGCCGCGCGCCCCATTGCGCCACGCAGAACGGCTTTGCCAGCCAGACGTTCGACCAGTAGCCGTCGGTCGGCTCGCGGACGACGTTCAAGTCGATGCCGGCCTTGGCGAGCTGCTCCTTGTAGAGGATGCACATATCGATGGCGCCCGGAAACGCGGCATCGGACGCGGAGATGTCGATCGTGAGGTTGCCCAAGCCGGCCTTTTTCAGATGGTGCTTGGCGCGCTCCGGATCGTAGGGCCGAGGCTCGAGATCCGCCCAGTAGGGCAAGGTCGGGCCGATCGGATGGTCGTTGCCCGGCACGCCGTGGCCGTGGAGGATCTTGGCGACGATCGCCTCCCGATCGATGCCGTGCTTCAACGCCAGTCGCAGGTCGGGATTGTCGAAGGGTGCGCTGTCGACGAACATGGGCATCGTGCAATGGGTTCCGCTGGCGACCTCGTCGATCTCGATCTGCGGATCTCTCCCCAAGACGTGCAGCGTCTTCAGCTCGGGCGACGCAATGACGTCGACGTCTCCCGTCGCGATCGCCGCCTGCCGTGCCACGACATCGCGAATGGCCAGCATCTCGACGGCATCGAAGTGCCCGCGGCCGGGCTTGAAGTAGTTCGGGTTGCGCTTCATGTAGGCCCGCACGCCGGGCTCGAATTCGTCGAGGATGTAGGCGCCGGTGCCGACGCCGCTCTTGTCGACCCGTCCCTCGCCGTCGGACGGCATCATCACGAGGTGATAGTCCGCCATGACGTAGGGCAGGTCCGCGTTGCCGACCTTGAGCTCGATGACCAGCTTGTGCGGTCCGTCGACGCGGATGCTCTCGATCTGATCGACGAGCGACTTGGCCGCCGATTTCGACTCCTCGCCTCGATGGTAGTCGAGCGACGCGGCGGCATCTCTGGCGGTGAAGGGCTTGCCGTCGTGGAACTCGACGCCCTCGCGCAGCGTGAAGGTCCAGGTCTTGGCATCGGGTGAGGAGTCCCATTGGCGCGCGATATCGGGGCCGACGACGTTGTCCTCGGTGATTTCGGTCAAGTAGTTCCGCGTCGCATGATTCAGCTGGATCATGAACTGCGAGCTCGTCGTATGGGGGTCCAGCTGATCGGTCGTGCTGCCGTCGTCGAAGGCGGCGCGCAGGGTCCCGCCTCGCTTGGGCGTGGCCGCGGCGACGTCCCGGCCCCAGATACTCGCCGCCGCGGCGGCCGACAGCCCCGACGCCAGGGTCGCTTCCATGAAGGCGCGGCGGCTGATGGCCCCGGACGTCGCCAGCCCGACCAGGCCGCTCAACGATGTCGAGTTTCTTGTGGACATTCCTTGCCTCCTCTTCCTCGCACTCGGTGACGGCGAAACGAGGGCAGGCAAGGCTCACGACATGGAGCGACCGCGCCCCCGGCGTCCGGTGCGTCCGACTGGCTGCTCACAGGAACTGTCGATTTATTAGACAAAAATGTCTACAATTTTGTTTTCAAAAAAGCAACGACGAAGCGCCGAGGCTCGCGCTTCCTGCCGTGCCGACTTCAGCCGGGGACCGGGAACGCCGAAAGCACCTGGTCGAAAACGTCGCAGACTTCCAGGACGTCTTCCTTTGTCGATACCAATGGAAAGGAGAAGGTCAGCCGCGCACCCATCGAGGGGTAGTTGAGAATGACGCCTCTCTCGATGCAGAGAAAGAAGACCGTGTTCGCCAGGGCCTCGTTGGTCGCGACGTCGCCCCCCGTCTCGCCGATGTCCAGGCTCAGCACCGGCCCCGCCCCGCGGACGGGCCCCTGGACGATCCGGGCATGCTGCTCCCCGATCTCTTGCAGGACAGCGAGCGCGAAAGCGCCGAGCGCGCGGCCCCGGGCGACGAGGTCCTCGTCTTCGATGATCTTCAAGGTCTCATGGGCGGCAAGCGCCATGAGCGGGTTCTTCTCGTGGGTGAAGTAGCCGAGGTTGAGCTCGGGCGCGCTGTCGTAGCGGCCATCGACCACGACGGCGGCGGCCGGCAGGGCGGCACCGCCCAGCGCCTTGCCGAGCACGGTGAAATCCGGGCGCACGCCGAAGTTCTCGCTGTTGAACAGGGCGCCCAACTTGCCGAGTCCCGTGGGAACCTCGTCGAAGATCAGGATCACGCCATGGCGGTCACAAAGCTCGCGTAGCCCCGGCCAATACCAGTCCGGCGGCCGGCGGGCGTCGATGGCCATGGGCTCGGCCAGCAGGCAAGCGACCTCGCGGTCGTTCTCCAGGATCGCGCGAATGCTGTCGAACGACACCCGTGCCGCTGCCTCGGGATCCTTGGGGCCGTTCGGTCTGGGTCGAAACGAGGGCACATGGAGAGCGCCCGGCAGGAGCGGCCCCAAGCGCGGCGAGCGGTGAGCGGCATCCCCGGTCAGGCTGACGGCGCCGAAGCTGCGGCCGTGATAGCTGTCGTCGAAGGTGATCGACTTGTGGCGGTTGGTGTGAACGCGGGCGATCGCCAAGGCGAGCTCGTTGGCCGCCGCACCGCCCGGCACGAGAAACACCCGTCCGTCGTTGCCCGGCCAGAGCCGGCTCAAGAGAGCGGCGAACTCGGTGAACTCCCGGTTCGTGAAGCCGCGGGTGTTGCACGCGAGGCGCGAGAGCTGATCCGTCAAGGCGGCGACCAGCCTCGGGTGCCCGTAGCCGATGTGGTGGCAGTTGTTGCCATGCAGGTCGATGTACTGCCGGCCGGCATAGTCTTCGACGCGAATGCCCTTTGCCTGCTTCACGGCCAAGAGGGCAGGCCGGCAGTTGGCCTGACGGGTCGTGACGGCCTCGTCTGCGGCGAGAATCCGGGCGTCCACGTCGCCCGCGAAATGTCGCGTCCAGCGTTCGCGATCGGCGGTTGCCGTCGAATAGAGGCCGAACTCGGGAGGAACAAACACGTCTGCCGCTTCCCAGGTCTGCTGCGTGGCAGGGCCTGACCAAAAACGCCCCCGTCCTGCGCGCGTTCCAAACTAACCGACAGGGGATCGTTCGCAAGCGCTGTCATATTGTCAACAATTTTGTAGACTTAATGCTCTCGCGGAAATGCCGGTCTTGGCGACGGACAACGTGCCCGGAACTGGCGGCTCGTGGGGCGTTGCTTTACAACCCAGCCAAACCGAGAGACGCGCTAGCCGCCTATCCGATCATGCCGAAAAGCACCGCCAAATCGTCGAGCGCCAAGAGAAGTGTCGCCAACGTCGTCGACATTCTTCGCGAGAAGATCGCCTCGAACGAGCTGCAGCAGGGCACCAAGCTTCGAGAGATCGAGTTCGCCGACAGCCTGGGCGTCTCGCGCCAGGTCGTCCGCAGCGCCTTCACGATCCTCGAGGAGAAAGGTCTCGTCTCCCGGATACCGAACAGAGGGGCCTACGTCGCCAGCTACAGCTACCAGGAGATGATGGACCTCTACGACATCCGCGAATCGCTGACCATCCTGACCTATCAGCTCGCGGCGCGCCGGGCGCCCGACGGCGCCTGGGCGGACATGGCCGATCTGTTCGGCGAGGCCATGGAAGAAGCGGTCCGAACCAAGGACGTCAAAGCCTACAGCGACGCCATCGTCGCCCTCGACCAACTGGCGTCGCGCCACGCGAACAACCGGTTCCTGGATCCGATCCTGAGCCCGATCATCGATCTGACTCAGGTCTTGGCCCGGCGCGCCATGCTGCTGCCGAACCGGCTGGAGACCGGCCTGGACCACAATCGCCAGATCATCCAGGCCCTCGCCAAGCGAGACGAGGACGCCGTCGCGAAGATCTTCGGCGAGATGATGCAGGTCTCGCGCGTTTATCTGACCAAATACAAGGAGGTGCTCTTCTGAGCGCGTCCCCCGCGGCCAGCCGCTCATCATCCTCGGCGGCTGCGCGCAGCCGTGCTATGACAGCGCCAACCCTGCATCGAACAACGAGGAGCCCGCGCGATGACCGAGCGGCTTTGGAAAGTCTATCTATCCGGCGAGATCCACAGCGACTGGCGCGAGCGCATCGCCGAGGGCGTGGCGGCCGCCGGCTTGCCGGTGCGCCTGGACGCGCCGATCACGGTGCATGAGGACAGCGACGACTGCGGCGTGGCGATCCTCGGGGCCGAGGACAAGGCCTACTGGCACGACCGCAAGGGCGCTTCGATGAACGCCATCCGGACACGCACCCTGATCGGCGAGGCCGACGTCGTGGTGGTGCGCTTCGGCGAGAAGTATCGGCAGTGGAACGCCGCCTTCGATGCCGGCGCCGCGTCGGCCCTCGGCAAGGCGGTGATCACGCTGCACGACGAGAGCCTGAACCACGCCTTGAAGGAAGTCGACGCCGCCGCGCTCGCCACCTGTGCGACGCCGGAGCAGGTGGTCGAGACCCTGGCCTATGTCATCCGCGGCGAGATGCCCGGCAGCAAAGGGTCGATGGCGGCAGAGTAGAACTTTCTGCTAAAGCCGCTCGCGGAAGGCTTCGTCGCGGATCCTGAGGATCGGCTCGACGATGTAGGACAGCAGCGACTTGCTGCCGGTCTTGATGTCCACCGTGGCCTGCATGCCGGGCATGATCGGCAGCTCGCCGGCGGCCTCGCCGAGGAAGGCGCGCTCCGGCTCCATGACCACCAGGTAGAAGGGCTCGCCCTCGGGGCTGGTGGTCGAGTCCGGGGCGATGCGGGCGATCGAGCCCTCCAGCGCGCCGTAGCGCACGAAGTCGTAGCTGGTGATCTTGGCACGGGCCTCCTGGCCCGGGGCGACGTAGCCGCGGTCGGTCGGGCTGAGCCGCGCCTCGATGACGAAGGACTCCTCGCTCGGCACCAGCTCGAGGATCGCCTCGCCGGGCCGCACCACGCCGCCGATGGTGTGGTAGCGCAGGTTCTTCACCACGCCGTCGGCGGGGCTGCGGATCACCGTGCGCTGGTCCTGGCGGGTCGCCTCGGCCAGGCGCTCGCGGGTCCGGGCCAGCTCCAGCTCGGCCTCGCGCCGCTCGTCGAGAACCTTGCGGCGGTGGGTCAGCTCGGCCTCGCGCAGCTTCTCGCCGACCTCGGCCAGCGCCGCCTCGGCCCGCGGAATGGCCGGCGACAGGGCCGCGATCTCGCCCTCCAGGCGCTTGACCTCGCGCTCGACGCGCAGGTGCTCCATGCGCGAGGTCAGGCCGTCCTTCAGCAGGTCGGCGGACATGGCCAGGTTCTGCCTGGCCAGGCCGAGGTCGGTGCGCAGCGCCCGCCGCGTCGCGGTCAGCTCGCGGATCATCAGGGTCCGCTGGCGCTTCTGCTCCTCCAGCGCCTGGAGCTGGCTGCGCAGCTCCTGATTGCGGGCCTCGAAGGCGCGGCGCTCGGCGGCGGCCAGCTCGGGCTGGCGCTCGGCCTCGGCGGCGGGCAGCGACAGGGCCAGGCCCTCGCTTTCGGCCGCCAGCCGCGCCTGGGTCAGCAGCAGGCCCTCGAGGCGGATGCGCACCTCTTCCAGGTTGATCGCCGTGGTCGGCAGGTCGATGACCACCAGGGGCTCGCCGGCCGTGACCCGGTCGCCTTCGGCGACCAGCAGCTCCTGGATGATGCCGCCCTCCAGGTGCTGCACGGTCTTGACCTTGTCGCGGGTCACCACCTCGCCTTGGGCCACGGCGACCTCGTCGAGCTCGGTCATGGCGGCCCAGCCGATGCCGGCGGCCAGCAGGGCCATGACCAGCCAGGCCGAGAGGCGCCACGCGCGGTGGCGGTGGTGCTGTTTCAGCTCGTCGAGCCTGCTCATGCGCCGGTCCTCGTTTTCGCTTCCGGCGGCGCGGCGCCGCCGAACAGCCGGGGCAGGACGTCGCGGCCGCTGCCGGCGAGCGCGATCTTGCCGGCCTGCAGGGCCATGATGGAATCGCAGACGCCCAACAGGGTCGGGCTGTGGGTCGAGACCAGGAGCGTGCGCGTCTTGGCCAGCTCGACGAGCTGGTCGCGCAGGCTCTCCTCGGCCTGCGGGTCGAGGTTGGCCGAGGGCTCGTCGAGCAGCAGCACCGGCGGATCGCGCAGCAGGGCACGGGCGATGGCGATGCGCTGGCGCTGGCCGCCGGACAGCCGCGTGCCGCCCTCGCCGATCTCGGTGGCGTAGCCCGCCGGCAGCTCCGCGACGAAGGCTTGGACGCCGGCGCGCTCGGCGGCGGTCAGGATCTCCTCGTCGCTCGCCTCGGGCCGGCTCATGGCGATGTTGTCGCGGATGTTGCCGGCGAAGAGGAAGCAGTCCTGCGGCACGTAGCCGATCCAGTCGGCGACCTGGCCGCGGGCGTGCTGCGCGATGTCGGTCTCGTCGAGCAGGACCCGGCCGCTGTCGGGCGGGTAGAGACCCTGCAGCAGCTTGAGCAGGGTGCTCTTGCCGCTGCCGTTGCGGCCGACCACGGCATGCAGGCCGCCGGGCCCGAGCCGCATGGAGATGCCGTCGATCACCGGCCGCTGCCCTTCGCCGTAGGTGAAGACCAGGGACTCGGCGGTCAGCCGGCCCTTCGGCCGCGGCAGCTCGAGGACCGTGTCCGAGCGCTCCTCGCCTTCGGCGAAGAGCGCGTCCAGGCGCCGGGCGGCGTCGCGGTAGGCGGCGAAGCTGCGCCAGTTGTTGACGAGCTGCACCAGGGGCGAGATGAAGCGCGTGCCGAGGATGTTGGCGGCGACCAAAGCGCCGATGGTCATCTGCTGGTCGAGCACGGCGAGCGCGCCGACGGTGGTCAGCGCCACGGTGGTCAGCATGACCATCGAATGGCCGAGGTTGCCGAAGGCATCGGCCAGGCCGCCGCGCTTCAAGCCGGCCTCGATGGTCTTGGCGTGCTGCGCCTCCCAGGGCGCCCGCAGCGCCGGATCGAGGGCCAGCGCCTTGACCGTCGCGCGGCCCTGGATCATCTCGCTCAACAGCCCGTCGCGCTCGCGCGCGGCGCTGCGCTCGGCCTCGCTGGCGCGGCTGACCAGCAGGCCGCTGCTCGCCGCGATCAGCAGCAGAATGCCGAGCATGACCGGCAGGACCCAGGCGACCGGCGCGGCGATCACCACGATCAGGCCGAAGAACAGCAGGATGTAGGGCAGGTCGCAGAGCAGCACGGCGGCCGAGCCCGAGCGGGTGTTGCGGACGATCTCCAGGTCGTTGAAGTGGGCCTGCCAGTCGGCGGCGGCGCGCGACTCCAGGGCGCGCAGCGGCAGGGCGGCGATCTTGCGGAACAGGGCGCGGCCCAGCTCGATGTCGATCTGCAGGGCGACCCGCTGGAAGATCCGGCTGCGCGCCTGACGCAGCACGAAGTCGAAGGCCAGCGCGAGCGCCATGCCGATCAGCAGGGCCTCGAGGGTCGTCAGGCCGCCGTGGAAGACCACCCGGTCGTAGACCGAGAGCACGAAGAGCGGCACGCTGAGCACCAGCAGGTTGACGAAGAGCGACAGGGCCAGGACCTCGCGGTAGAGGCCCTTGACCGGTGCCAGCAGGCTGCGAAGCCAGGTGCCGCGGCTCTTCGACATGAAACCTTCCGACTCTCCGCCAGGCGCGCGCCTCTAGACCGTCTGGATATTAGACCGTCTGGATATCGTCCGAATCGATCGCGACGCCGGTGTTCGCGAGGACCGTATAGCCCTCGGTCTGCACGTCGGCATCGTAGATCACGTTGTTGTTGGAATCCTGAACGAGCACGGCGCCGCTGGCCTGGCCCGAGTTGGTGCCATCGTAGGCCACGCCCAGGCTGATCAGGTCGCCGCCGGTCAGGCCGCTGAAGTTGGCGCCGGTGAGCTGCAGGACGTCGTCGCCGTTGACGTCGAAGTCGGCGATGATGTCGCCGGCCGGGCCGAGGACGACGGCGTTGTCCGCGACGGCGACGCCCTCCTCCGGCAGCTCGAAGGCGAAGGTGTCGTCGCCCTCATCGCCGAACAGCGAGTCGGCGCCGCCTCGGCCGCGCAGGAAGTTGTCGTCGTCGTTGCCGCTGAAGTTGTCGTCGTTGCTCGTGCCGGAGAGGTCGCGAATGTCGTTGAGACTGTCGACGACCGCTTCACCGTCGGCCGTGTAGCTGGCCGTTCCCAGCTCCAGATCCGCCGTGACGCCGCCGACCAGGCCGTGGAAGGTCAGGATGAAGAAGTCGACCAGGTCGCCGCCGCCGTTGCCGAAGTATTCGTCGTTGCTCGGCGTCGCGAGGAAGACGTCGAAGCCGCTGGACCCGACGAAGAGATCGCTGCCGGTCGAGCCGATGAAGATGTCGATGCCGGTGAAATCGTCCGTGCCGCCGCTGCGGTCGGTGGCCGTGCCCTCGCCCGGCGCGCTCAGCACGATCTCGACGCCGGCCAAGGGCCCCTCGTCCAGCTCGTAGCCGAGCGTGTCCAAGCCGTTGTTGCCGATGATCGAATCGTCGCCGCCTTGGGGATCGAAACGCTGGTCGTTGCCGGCGGCGGCGGTGAAGGTGTCGTCGTCGCCGGGGCCGCCGAGGATGACGTCGTTGTCGTCGCCGCCGGAGAGATCGTCGTCGCCGGCGCCACCCTGGATATCGTCCTCGCCGTCACCGCCGGAGATGCTGTCGTCGCCGCCGTCGCCGCGCAGGTCGTCGTCGCCCTCGTTGCCGGTGACGGTGTCGTCGCCGCCGCCGGCGCGGATCAGGTTGTCGAACTCGTCGCCGATCAGGGTGTCGTTGAAGCTCGTGCCCCGGATTCCCTCGAAGCCCATCAGCAGGTCGACGCCGAGGCCATTGCCGACGTCCTGCGTCTGCACGCCGTCCTGGATGCGCAGATCGACGGTCACGCCGAGGTTGTCGTCGCCGACGTCGTCGGCAAAGCGGTAGTCGACCAGGTCGAAATCGCCGCCGCCGAACAGGCTGTCGTTGCCGGTGCCGCCGCGGATCTGATCGTCGCCGCTGCCGCCGAAGGCCGTGTCGTTGCCGCTGCCGCCGCGAATCCAGTCTTCGGTGCCGTCCGAGCCGATCAGTTCGTCGTCGCCGCCGTCACCGAGCAGGAAGTCGCGGTAACCGCCGTTGCCCCGAATGATCTCGCCGAGATCGCTGCCCTGGACGATCTCGGTGAAGCCGCCCTGATCCGTGCCGGTCACGCTCTGGGGCGTGAAGATCCGCGCCAAGGAGACGCCCTCGGGGTTGCTCGGGTCCGTGTAGAAGCTGTTGAAGGGCGTGTCGCCCTCGAAGTAGAGCAGCCCGACGGTGCCGGCGCCGAAGTGGTTGAGGAAGCGTATATTGTTGTTTTCGCTGGTATTGTAGTCACCGTTCACGGCCGCCTGGATGATCAGGTCGTCGCCGTCGCGGCCCCAGTTCATGTCGAAGATATTCGAGCCGACGAAGGCCGTCTCCTCGTCTCCGGCCGTGTTGAGCGAGAGGTCGACCGTGTCGAAGCCGCCGTCGGTGACGTTGATATAGCGGTCGTCGCCCGCACCGCCGGCATAGCTGTCGTCGCCGGCACCGCCGGCCATGGTGTCGTCGCCCGCTTCGCCCATCAGGCTGTCCGTGCCGGCGCCGCCGATCAGCAGATCGTCGCCGGCGCCGCCCAGGATCAGGTCGTTGCCGTCGTCGCCCTCGAAGACGTCGTCGATGGTGCCGCCTTGGAAGAAGGCGTCGTCGCCGGTCGCGATGGCCTCGTTGAAGCGCACCGAGACGTTGAACTGCTCACGAACGAAGATCTCGATGTCGGCGCCGGGGTTGCTGCCGAAGACGCTGAAGTCGAGGGGCGCGGCGGAACCGTCGATGCCGAAGATGCCGAAGGAGATATCGGCCGGGTCGAAATCGTCGGCGAAGCCGACGCCGCCCGCGGTCGCGACGAGGTCGATGACGTCGCCGGCGCCCGGCGTGTAGCTGCCGACCAGATCCAGGACGAAGCCGCCCCTAGTGATCTCCATGTCCTCGGCGACGTCGATCAGGTCTGACTGTCCGGCGCCGCTGCCGCCCAGCTCACTGACGACCGTACCGCCATCGAGGTCGAAGAGGCCGTCGAGGTCGAGGGTGCCGACCGAGAGGCCGGCCTCGACCTCACCGCCTTCGTGGAACAGGTCGCCGATCAGCCGGCCGGCGCCTTCGAGGCGGCCGTCCCGGCCGGTCAGGATCTGCTCGGCCATGACCAGGCCGTTGGCGCCGACCCTGAGGGTCCCCGTGCCGCCGCTGTCCGGATCGCTGACGGGCAGGCCGCTGCCGAAGTTGAAATCACGCGCTATCAACAGATGCTCGCCGGCGTCGAAGAGCGACTGAAGCCCCGAGGCATCGTCGCCGACGGTGACTGACCCGACGCCGCTCGACTCTCGGCCGATGGCGGTGAAGCCCTTGTCATCGTTGACAAAAATCGAGCCGCCGCTGATCGTCATGGTGCCTTGGCCGTCGCGCCCGATGCTGACGATCGAGCCTTCCGGGCCGTCGAGATCGCTGTGGATGAAGATCAGCGATCCACTCTCGAGGTTGAGAGTGCCCTGACCGTCGACGTTGCGACCGAGCTGCATGCCGGGGAAGTTGTCGTCGCCGCCCTCGATGATCATGACCGCGCCGTTGGTCATGGTCAGCGTGCCCGTGCCCGACCGGCCGACCGTCAGGAAGGCCGCATCGCCGGATGGGGCGTCGGCACCGCTCAGATGCACTTCGGTTTCGTCGCCGTCGATGGTCGTCGTGCCTTGCGACCCGGGATCGAAGGCGAGCGTGAGGAAGGTGGTACCAAGGAAGCCGCCGTCGGCGATGTCCAGCTCGCCCGTGCCGCCCAAGCCGACGACGACGCCCGAAGAGGTGGCGCCCGCGACGTCGAGCGACGAGCCGCCGCCACTGATCGTGCCGCGTCCCGTGGCGCCACTACTGGAGCCGAAGGTCACGAAGGCATTGGCGTCGCTGTCGAAGATGCTCACCGAGCCGCCATTCAGAATCTCGAGCGTGCCCTCCGTGGGCGCGCCCGGCGTGCCGAAATCGAACTCGGGATTGGAGAAGCCGTTGCCGACAATCAATCGGTGGCCGACCTCGAGAGTCGAGCCCGAGCCGGTGACGGTAAGCAAGCCCGTCGAGCCTTCGGCGTTGGCGACCGAGTTGAAGAGGCCGCCGGTCTCATCGAAGATCACCACGTCGGCGCCCTGATCGATGGTCAAGGTGCCGTCGCCTTGCTGGCCGACGCCGATCTCGGCGGCGAAGACCTCGGTGGTGTCGCCGCTGACCGTCATGGTCGCATCGGCCAGGAAGGCATTGGCCAGGAAGAGCGAATCGCCGATCTCCAGGCGCGCCCCGTCGTCCACGGTCACGGTGGCGGTCGTCACGGCGCCGGCTGTGCCAGTGTCGAACTGCGGACCGACGAAGCCGTTGGCGAATGTCAGATCGTCGTCCACCTGCAGCAGACTGTTCTCGCCGGTGATCAGAACGGTCGCCGTCGAGCCGCCGCCATTGCCGATGGAATTGAAGGAGTCGGGATTGCCGACCGTCATGCGGCCGCCGTCGGAGATCGTCAGGTCGACGCTGCCGCGATTGCCCCAGCCGATCGTGTTGAGCTCCATGTAGGAGCCGAAACCGTCGATCGTGATGCTGGCCGTGCTGTCCGCCTCTCCAACGCCGAAGAGATCGCGCGCGAAGAGGAAACCGCCATCTTCCAGCGTCACGCTTGCCGAGGCGTTGGCGCCGTTGGCCATGGCCAGGTCGTCTTCGACGATGACCTGCGCGCCGTCGCCACGGATCAGGACGTCGCCGTTCGAGTTGTTGAAGGCCGCGATGTCCAAGCGCTCGGTGACCTGCATGCGGCCGCCCTGCTCGACGACGAGGTCGCCGTCGCCCAGCTCGCCGACCCGGGCCTGCCGAACGATGACGTTATTCGTCGTCGGACCCTGGCTCGAGGTGGCCGTGCCGTTGAAGCCGGCCACCGTCACGTCGCCGAAGACGTTCGACTGAACGCCGATCGAGAGCAGGTCGGCCTCGAGGAAGCCGTTCACCGTCAGGGTGGAGGGCGCCGAGGACGAGGCGAAGATGTCGCCGACCGCGACGGCCTGGTCGATGCTGGCCTCGGCGCCGGTGCCGATGACCATGTGGGAATCGCCGTCGATGTTGATGCCGACGGCGTTCGTCACGCCGTTGACGGTCAGGATCGACGGGCTGCCGCCGACGAGCTCGATGCCGCCGCCGGAGATGTCGAGATCGCCGTTGAAAGCCGCCAGCGCGGCGCCGCCGCCGGTGCTGTCGACGATCAGGTTGCTCAGCGTCACGTCCTGCGTGACGAGAACCGCCTCGTCGGCGGAGACCGTGAAACCGCCGCCGGCGACGGGGTCGACGACGGTGCCGTCGACCACCAGGGTCACGCGGGCGAAGTCGTCTCCGCTGTCGCCGGCGATGTCGGCGAACTCGAAATGGAGACCGAAGCCGGGCGGCGGCGTCAGGCCCAGGAAGGTCGCCGCGGGCAGGTTCACGGCGCCGCCCAAGGCCTCGACCAAGAGCGTATCGCCGAACTGCGGCGTGTAGCCGTCGAGCGCATCGAGGAAGGTGACCGAGAGGACAGAAGCGGCATCGAAGCTGGCGCTGCCGGAGACCTGCAGGCGGGCGCTGCGGTTGCCGAAGGTCAGATCGAGGCTGCTGCCGCTCAAGAGGTTCAGGCCGCCGTCGATGAAGAGGCCGCCGGGCGCGCTGCCCGTCGCGACGGTGCCATTGACATTGACGCTGCCGTTGAACGCGCCCGAGCCCGAGAGCGTGCCCGCGGCGCCGATGACAGGTACGTCGTCCGTGGCGTTGAAGATGCCGCCGCCCTCGAGAACGACTTTTCCGCTGCCGTTGCCACTGCCGACCTGAAGACCGGCTGCGTTGACCACGCCACTGCCGATGAACAGGATGCCGGCGGCATTCGATTCGACACCGAGCTGGATCTCGCCGTCAACATCGACCTGGCCGCCGTTGCGCACGTCGAGCCTGCCGATGGTGGCGGCGCCCTCGATGCCGAAGTCGTCGCTTGTGTCTTCATCCGTGCCGTTGTCGTTGAAGTTGCCGTTGCCGATGACCAGGTCGCTGGCGATGTCGAGCAGGCTGCCTTCGCCCAGCACGACCGCCTTGCCGTCCGAGCCTGCGGCATTGCCGATGCGCGTCGTGCCGGTGCCGTTCTCGAAGACCTGGCCGCCCCAGACCACCTGGAGCAGGCCTTTGCCTTCGTTGCCGACGGTGATCTCGGAGGCGATGGTGACAGTGGCGCTCGGGCCTTCGACGTAGACGGTGCCGTCGCCCCGGGTCTCGTCGCCGATATCCAGGCGGTTGGCCGTCGCGGTGCCTTCGCCCTGGAAGATGAGGACGCCCGTCGCCGTCGCGTCGATGCCGAAGTCGGGGCCGAAGAAGCCGCCGCCGACATCGATGTCCTGATCCACCGTCAGGGTCGAGCCGTCGCTCTGGAACACGGCGCGGCCGTCGCTGCCGCCGGCCTCGGCGACCCTGAAGTTGCCGGTCTCGATGTCGGCGCCGCCGCGGACCCGCAGGATGCCGATGCCCTCCTCGCCGACGCTGACCTCCGCGTCGGCGTCGATCAGGGTGCCGCCGCCGGTCAGCCGCGCGATGCCGATGCCGCTGAGCGTGCTGCCGAGCTCGACCACATTGGCCACGAGGGCTGCGCCGCCCCGGGCGTCGAGGAAGCCGATGCCCTGTTGGCCGATGTTGAAGTCGTCGATGACCTCGCCATTCGCGCCGCTGATCAGGGCATCGCTACCGCGCATGAAGACCGCGCCGAATGAGCCGATCTCATCGGCGATGGAGAAGCCGGCGCCGTTGGCGATGTCCAGCAGGATCTGGCCGTTGTCGAGATTGACCTCGCCCTCGCCGAAGTTGCCGACCTCGATAAAGCCGGCGCTGCCGTCGAATCCGGCGTCGGCGCCGATGGTCATGCGCAGCGTGCCGTCGACGATGTTCAGTTCCCCGTAGGCGTCGAAGCGGTCGCCGAGCACCAGGGAGGGAATGAACTCGGCCGCAGCCGGCAGGTTGACGCCCGGGTCGATGGTGAAGAGGCCGCTGTCGCCGCGGATATCGAGTTGGCCGTCGCCCAGGATGCCCACTATCACGCTCTGGCCGTTGAGCCCGTCGTCCAGGCCCTGGGCCGTGAAGCTGGCGCTGCTGACAACGAGGACGCCGCCGGCCACCGACTCGCTGCCCAGGCCGACGAAGCCGCCGAAGCTGGCCGAGGCGCCGTCGAGGATCTCGAAGAGCCCGAAGCTGTCGGCGCCCGCTTCGCCGAAATCGTCGCCGGTGTCGGGCGTGCCCTGGTCGTCGAAGAATCCGCCGCCGACCGTCAGGTGGCTTTCGCCGGCGAACGTGCTGTCGCTGCCCTGGACCGTGGCGAAGCCCCAGGCGCCGGCCGCGCTGCCGACGATGAACTCGGTGCCGGATCTCAGCTCCGTGTCGGCCTCGGCACTTTGGACGAAGGCGCCGTATTCCTCGTTGCCGACCACGAAGAAGCTGTCGCCGGTGGCGTCGCCCTCGACGGTCAGCTTGGAGTCGGTGCCGCCGGCGTCCTTCCCGGTCAGGACCATGAAGCCGTAACCGTTCAAGCCGACCGTGAAGTCCGCCTTGGGCCCTATGACGGAGACGGAGCCGCCGTTCTGCACCGTCATCTCGCCGATGCCGTTGGCGCCTATGCTGCCGAAGGCCTCCAAGCCCTGGGATTCGACGCTTGCGTCGTCGACCACGAACGCGCCGTAGGAGCCCTCGGAACCGCCGAGGACGAAGCCGGCGCTCATGGTGCCGTCGTTGCCCGAGGCCAGGTCGCCCGGGCGAATGGTGATGCTCGCCTGGTTCTCCAGGGTGAGATCGCCGTAGCTGCCCGGGTCGCGGCCCAGGCGCAGGAAGCCGGCGAAGGCGGCAAAGGGATCGTCGAACAGGCCGTCGTCGTTGGACAGCACGATGGAGGTGCCGGCGCCGCTGACGACGCCGATGCCCGCGCCGCTCCGGCCGAACTCCATCTGCAGGGTGAAGAGATCGGCGCCGAGGTTCATGTCGAGCTCGCCGAAGCCGCTGCGGCCGATCTGCACCGTATTGTCGGTGCCTGCGGTCCGCAGGGTCGTGCCGTCGCCGCTCACGGTCAGCGAGCCGTTGCCGCCACGGGTGTCGGCGACCTCGACGTTGTCGAAACTGTTGGAGGCGGAAGTGACCTCGGCACCGCCCTCGATGACCAGCTCGCCGCGGCCCTCGTTGCCGACCTTCAGGCCGCCGCCGTTCACGTCCAGGGAGGCGTTGGGCCCGGAGACCTTGATGACGCCTTCGCCGCTCGGCTGGTTGCCGGCCACGACCGAATTGGCGGCCACGGCACCGTTGCCGACGATCGCCAGCTTGCCGAAGGCATCGTCGCCGATGATCAGGTCGTTCGTGGTCGCCGGATCGGTCGCGTCGCCGAACACGAAGACGCCGTCGCTCAACAAGCCGACGGTGACCTGCTGGTCTTGCAGCGTCGTGCCGCCGGCCGTGATGTCGACGTTGAAGCTCGCGGTGCCGCCGCCCGCGTCTGCGTAGAAGACCAGGTCGTCGAGCACGTCCTGCTGGGTGAAGCTGTCGCCCAGGCCGAGCGCCGTGCCGTTCAGCGACAGCGTGTCGCCGCCGAGCAGCAGGCTGTCGAGCGTGTAGACGATCTGGTCGGGCGCGACATCGAGGTCGATCGCCAGCAGGTCGTCCTCTTCGATCAGCGTCTCGTGGTTGGCCAGGACGCCGAGGTCGGCCTCGAGCAGGGTCAGGTCGCCGATGCTCCGGTCGGCGAAGTCGAGCCCGCTGGCGCCGACCACCCTGTCCTGGCCGTCGCTGCCGACCAGGTCCGTGACGGTGAGGGTCAGGCCGTCTTGGGCGATCAGGTAGTCGGCCAGGTTGCCGGCGAAGATGGCGACCACCGCGGTCGCGGAGCTGAGCAGGCTGGCGTTGACCGTGTCGTTGCCGGCGCCGCCGGTGAAACGCACCGTGTTGCCGGTCACGCCGGCAGCCGCCAGGTCGCCCTGGATCGTCAGCGTGTCGTCGCCGCCGTCGCCGAAGATCTCGATGTCTTCGATCCCGGTGACCGCGAGCGAGTCGCCGCCGATGTCGATGCTCAGCGTCGCGTCGCCGTCGAGGTTGTCAAGCACGATGCTGTCGGCTGCAGAGGTTCCCGAGATGTCGAGCAGGTCGTCGTCGGCGCCGCCGTCGATCACGTCCGATCCGTCGCCGAGGCTGTAGAAGATCTTGTCGTTGCCGATGCCGCCGAAGGCGGTGTCGTTGCCTTCGTCGCCGCGCAGGGAGTCGTCGCCCTCGTCGCCGAAC
The DNA here is from genome assembly GCA_028280455.1 of Kiloniellales bacterium. GTDB lineage: Bacteria > Pseudomonadota > Alphaproteobacteria > Kiloniellales > JAKSDN01 > JANQLT01. Next base: position 539 of record JANQLT010000025.1, on the reverse strand, counting down.
AGGCTGTCGTCGCCGCCGAGGCCGCGGATGTCGTCGTCGCCTGCCAGGCCCGCGAGGCTGTCGTCGCCGGTCGTGCCGACGATGCTGTCGTCGCCGTCGCTGGCGCCGCTGCCGGTGATCGTGATGGTCACGGTTGCCGTGTCGGTGCCGCCGTTGCCGTCGGAGACGGTGTAGGTGAAGGAATCGGTCCCAGTCTCGCCGGCGCCTAGCGATTCGAACTGACCGTTGGGGTCGTAGCCGAAGGTCCCGTCGCCGTTATTGGTGACCAAGCCGAGCGTGTCGCCGGTATCGATGGACTGAATCGACAGGAGGTCGTCACCGTCGATCTCGACGTCGTTGGTCAGGACATTACCGGTCGTGAAGGCGGTTTCTTCGTCCGTCGTGAAGTTCGCACCACCGTCGCCAACGGCGGTCGGGTTGTCATTGACGCCGTTGATCGTGATGGTGACGGTGGCCGTGCTGGTGCCGCCGTTGCCGTCCGAGACCGTGTAGCTGAAGGAATCCGTCGTGCTCTGGCCGGCGCTCAAGGCCTCGAACTG
>JANQLT010000009.1 GCA_028280455.1 Kiloniellales bacterium | reverse complement strand
ACGCGGAATCACGGCACCGGCCCGCTCCCCCTCCCGGCCAGCCACGGCAGTATCCTGTTGGCTGGCCGGGAGGGGCACTGGGCCGGTGCCGTCCGATCGGAAAACGCGCTAGGGTCGACGAACAGATCCAAAGCCGCCTGACCGGGAGCCGCCCCAGATGGACCTCGCCACCCTGCCGCTGTTTATCGTCGGTTCGCTCGTCTGCATCGTGATGCCGGGCCCCGGCGTGCTCTACGTGGTCGCCAACGGCCTGGGACGCGGCACGCAAGCCAGCGTCGCGGCGGCCTTCGGCACGACCTCCGCGATCTCGATCCACATCTTCGCCGCCGTCGTCGGCCTGGCGGCGATCCTCCATGCCTCGGCCCTGATCTTCAACGCGGTCAAGATCGTCGGCGCGCTCTACCTGCTGTTCCTCGCCTGGCGGATGCTGCGGGACCGCAGCGCCTTCCTGCCGGAGGGCCAAAGCCTCTCGCCCCGCTCCTGGAACAAGGTGCTGCTCACCGGCTTCGCCCTGAACATCCTGAACCCGAAGCTCTCGGTCTTCTTCCTCGCCTTCCTGCCGCAGTTCGTCTCGCCGCAGACGACCTCGCCGACCCTGGCGATGCTCGCCATGGGCGCCTTCTTCATGGCCATGACCTTGGCGATCTTCCTGCTCTACGGCCTCTTCGCCAGCCAGCTCCGGAGCTTCGTCCTCGCCCGGCCGCGCATCGCCACCGCGTTGCGCTGGATCTTCGCGTCCCTGTTCGGCGCGCTCGGCGTCAGGCTGGCGCTCAGCGAGCGGGGCTGACGGCGTGACGGGGCGCATCAGCCTGGAGCGGATCGAGCAGGCGGCTTCGGTCATCGACCCGGTCTTCCTGAACAGCCCGGAACTGGCCTTCGACCCCGACGAGGCGCCGCTCGGCGCCGAGCTCACGCTGAAAGTCGAGACGCTCAATCCCCTGCGCTGCTTCAAGGGCCGGGGCGGCGACTTCATGGTCCGCCAGCTCGAGGGGCCGGCGCCCATCGTAATCGCCTCGGCCGGCAACTTCGGCCAGGGGATGGCCTACGCGGCGCGCGCCAACGGCATCCCGATCACCATCTTCGCGGCCGAGAACGCCAACGCGCTCAAGGTCGAGCGGATGCGCAAGCTCGGCGCCGAGGTGATCCTCGAGGGCGCCGACCTGGACGCCGCCAAGGACGCGGCCCGCGCCCATGCCGAGCGCCAGGGCCAGCGGTTCATCGAAGACGGCCGCGAGCCGGCGATCAGCGAGGGCGCCGGCAGCATGGCGGTCGAGCTGCTGCGCGGCGGCGCGCGCTACGACGCGCTGCTGGTGCCGCTCGGCAACGGCGCCATGATCAGCGGCATCGGCACCTGGGCGAAGGCCCAGGCGCCCGAGACCCGGGTGATCGGCGTCTGCGCGGCGGGCGCGCCCTCGATGGAGCGCTCCTGGCGCCACGGCAAGCTGGAGACCACCGAGGAGGCCAAGACCATCGCCGACGGCATCGCCGTCCGGGTCCCCGTGCCCGAGGCGCTGGACGACATGCAGGGCATCGTCGACGACGTCCTGCTGGTCGAGGACTCCGAGACCTTGGCGGCGATGCGCCTGCTCCTGCAGCACGCCGGCCTGCTGGTCGAGCCGGCCGGCGCCGTCGGCCTGGCCGCCCTGATGCGCCACAAGGCGCGCTTCGCGGGCCAGCGCCTGGCCACGCCGCTGTGCGGCGCCAACGTCACCCGCGAGCAGTTCCGCGCCTGGTTCGCCGCGCCGGCTTAGCGCCGCCGCAGGCCGTTGAGCACCGCCAGGTAGAGCTGCTTGCTGGAGGCGCCGAGGCTGCCGAGCGGCAGGTAGGGCGCCTTGGGGTCGCGGCCGCGCGGCCGCAGCAGGATGCGCACCATGGTAAAGACCGCCAGCAGGACCGCGATGCTGGCGACGAAGAGAAACAGGCCCTGGGGGCCGATCCAGCCCATGATCTGCGAGGCGAGGATCGGGCCGGCGACCGAGCCGATGCCGTAGGCGACCAGGAGGCCGGCGGCGACCTGGACCATCAGGTCCGGGTCGGCGCGGTCGTTCACCTGGGCGCTGGCCAGCGGATAGAGCGTGAAGGCGAAGCCGCCGTAGGCCGCGGCGAAGGCGAAGATCGGCCAGCCCGGCGTCTCGGTCGCCCAGACGATGCCGAGCGCGCAGCCCGCCGTCGCCACCGAGACCAGGATCAGGATGCTGCGCCGGTCGAGCCGGTCCGACAGGCGGCCCATGGGGAACTGCAGCAGCATGCCGCCGAGGACCACGCAGGCCATGAAGGCCGAGACCTCGGCGACGCTCAGGCCGCGCTCGGCGGCGAAGATCGGCGCCAGGCCGAAGAAGGAGGCGCCGAGCAGGCCGGAGGCCACCGTGCCGACCACGCCGACCGGCGAGACGGCGATGAGCGTCTTGAAGGGCATGCGCTGCGACTGCGCCGGCCGCGGGCTGCGGGCCCGGGTCAGCAGGATCGGCACCAGGGCGATGGAGTAGATGATCGAGGCGATGACGAAGAGCCGGAACTCGGCCGGGCTGCCGAGGTTCAGCAGGAACTGCCCGAGGCCGGAGCCGAGGTAGTTGGTCACCATGTAGAGCGACAGCACCCGGCCCCGGTTCTGGTTGCTGGAGCGCTCGTTGATCCAGCTCTCGGTGACCATGACCATGCCGGCCATGCAGAGCCCGGCGACGACCCGCAGGCCGAGCCAGGCGAAGGGCGAGATCCACAGCAGGTGCATCAGCACCGCTACCGACATGATCGAGGCGAAGGCCGCGAAGGCCCGGATATGGCCGACCGTGGCGACGACCCGCACCGCCAGATAGGCGCCGATCAGGAGGCCCCCGAAGTAGCCGGACATGATCAGGCCGACCAGCTCGGTCGAGAAGCCCTCGTGCTTGCTGCGCAGGCCGAGCAGCGTGCCGAACAGGCCGTTGGCCAACAGCAGCAGGCCGTAGCTCAGCAGCAGGGAGGCGATGGATCGGAGGGTCGGGAGCAAGGGAAGAAGGATCTCGAAGCGGTGCTTAGACCGCCATTGCACGACGGGAAGAGTCGACGCGCGACCGCCTATGCGATGCTCAGCGCTCCCGGAGCGACTTTTTGCGGGCGAATCGGTTGGCCGCCGCCCGGACTTCATGCTTCGTCAAGCTCAGCATGGGGGCGTGTGAGGCAAGGACGCCGCTAGAAGGACCTCGTCCTGAGCTTGTCGAAGGGCGAGGTCCGGGCCGGGTCACGAGCCGTCGGCGGCGGCCTCCAGGGCGGCGACGCCGGGCAGGGTCTTGCCTTCGAGCCACTCCAGGAAGGCGCCGCCGGCAGTCGAGACGTAGGTGAAGTCCTGCAGCACGGAGGCCCGGGCCAGGGCCGCGACCGTGTCGCCGCCGCCGGCCACGCTCATCATCCCGGCCTCGCGGGTCAGCCGCGCGGCCGCCTGGGCGACGGCGCTGGTGCCGGCGTCGAAGGGCGGCACCTCGAAGGCGCCGAGCGGGCCGTTCCAGACCAAGGTGCGGCACTCGGCCAGGCGCTTCGCCAGGTGCTCGGCCGTCGCCGGGCCGATGTCGAGGATCATGCGGTCGGCGGGCACCGCCTTGACCGAGATCGTCTCGGCGGCCGTGCCGGCCTCGAGCGTCGCCGCGACCACCGCGTCGCTGGGCAGCACGATGTCGCAGCCGGCCCGCCTCGCCGTCTCGACGATCTCGCGGGCGGTCTCGGCCATGTCGTGCTCGCAGAGCGAGGCGCCGACCGCGACGCCGAGGGCGTTGAGGAAGGTGTTGGCCATGCCGCCGCCGATGGCCAGCATCTCGACCTTGGTCACCAGGTGGCCGAGCAGATCCAGCTTGGTCGAGATCTTGGCGCCGCCGACCAGGGCCGCCAGCGGGCGCCGCGGGTCGTTCAGGGCGCGGCCCAGATGCTCCAGCTCGGCCTGCATCTGGCGGCCGGCCGCCGCCGGCAGCAGGCCGGCCAGGCCGGTGACCGAGGCATGGGCGCGGTGGGCGGCGGAGAAGGCGTCGTTGACGTAGATGTCGCCCAGGGCCGCCAGGGCGTCGGCAAAAGCCGCGTCGCCGGCCTCCTCGCCGGCGTGGAACCGCAGGTTCTCCAGCAAGGCCAGCTCGCCGTCGCCGAGCGCCTGCACGCTGACCTGGGCCGCCTCGCCGACGCAGTCCTCAGCGAAGGCGACCGGCCGGCCGCCGAGCGAGTCCGACAGGGCCTCGGCCACGGGCCGCAGCGAGAGCTCCGGCTTGCGCGCGCCCTTCGGCCGGCCGAGGTGCGACAGCAGGATCAGCCGCGCGCCGCGCGCGCTGAGCGCCTCGATGGTCGGCAGGGCCCGCTCGATCCGGGTGCGGTCGGTGACCTGGCCGTCGCGCATGGGCAGATTGAAGTCGACCCGCAGCAACACGCGCTTGCCGGTCACGTCGAGGTCGTCGATCGTCTTGAAGCGGCTCATCGGAAGGTCCTGAAATCGGGGCTGGCGTCGCAGAGATATGCGCCCGGCGCGTTACAGGCAAGCGGGCAGCGGCCGGCTCCGCGCGGCCTTGCTTGATCTGGCTCAAAGCGTGGCCGCCGCCACCCGCCTATCACCACCATGCCGTGCCGGGGCGCCCCGGACGGTCGCTTTCAAGTCGATCGGAGAGAGCCGGCGTCATGGCCGCGCCCAACCAGAGTCCGCGCAGGAGCGGCGAGACCGCCGTCACGCTCAGCGCACGCGGCTTGACCAAGATCTACCGCACCGGCGAGGTCGAGGTGCAGGCGCTGCGCGGCGTCGACCTGGACCTCTACGAGTCGGAGCTGGTCGTGCTGCTGGGCGCCTCGGGCAGCGGCAAGTCGACCTTGCTGAACATCCTCGGCGGTCTCGACCAGCCGAGCGAAGGCCAAGTCTTCTTCTACGACGAGGAACTGACCGGCTTCGGCGAAAGCCGCCTGACCCGCTACCGGCGCGACCACGTCGGCTTCGTGTTCCAGTTCTACAACCTGATCCCGAGCCTGACCGCGCTGGAGAACGTCGCCCTGGTGACCGAGATCGCGCCGGCGCCGATCGAGCCGGCCGAGGCCCTGGAGCTGGTCGACCTGGGCCCGCGGCGCGACCACTTTCCGGCCCAGCTCAGCGGCGGCGAGCAGCAGCGCGTCGCCATCGCCCGGGCCATCGCCAAGCAGCCCGAGGTGCTGCTCTGCGACGAGCCGACCGGGGCGCTCGACAGCGCCACCGGCATCCTGGTCCTGGAGGCGATCCAGCGGATCAACCGCGAGCTCGGCACGACCACCGCGCTGATCACCCACAACGTCGCCATCGCCGGCCTGGCCGACCGCGTGATCTCCTTCAGCGACGGCCGGATCGGCGACGTCTCGGTCAATACCGAGAAGCGCGCGCCGGCCGACCTCGCCTGGTGAGCCGCCGGCCATGAACGCGCTCGACCGCAAGCTGCTGCGCGACCTCTGGCGACTCAGGGGGCAGGTCCTGGCGGTCGCCTTCATCGTCGCCTCGGGCACCGGCGTGCTGGTCATGGCCCTGACCTCGCTCGAGGCCTTGAGCGAGACGGCCTCGGCCTACTACGAGCGCTACCGCTTCGCCGAGGTCTTCGCCAACGCCAAGCGGGCACCGGCGCCCCTGGCCCGGCGCATCGCCGCGATTCCCGGGGTGCAGGCCATCGAGACCCGGATCTCGGAGCTGGCCATCGTCGACGTGCCGGGCTTCGAAGAGCCGGCGATGGGCCAACTCGTCTCGGTGCCGGAGCGCGGCCAGCCGACGCTCAACCGCCTGGCGCTGCGCAGCGGCCGCTGGGTGGCGCCCGGACGCGACGACGAGGCCATGGTCAGCGAGCCCTTCGCCGAGGCCCACGGCCTGACGCTGGGCGACAGCATCTCGATCATCATGCGCGGCGACAAGCGCGACCTGCGGATCGTCGGCACGGCGCTCTCGCCCGAGTTCGTCTATGCCATCGCGCCCGGCGCCCTGATGCCCGACGACAAGCGCTACGGCATCTTCTGGATCGGCCAGACGACCATGGAGGCCGCCTTCGACCTGGACGGCGCCTTCAACGACGTCACCCTGTCCTTGCTGCGCGGCGTCGACCCGAACGGCGTGATCGACCGCCTGGACCAGCTATTGGACCGCTACGGCGGCATCGGCGCGATCGCCCGCAAGAACCAGGTGTCGAACTGGTTCCTCGCCAACGAGCTGGAGAGCTTGCGCCGCAACGCGGCGATCCTGCCCTCCGTGTTCCTGGCGGTCGCGGCCTTCCTGACCAACACCGTGCTGGCCCGCCTGATCGCCATCGAGCGCGGCGAGATCGGCGTGCTCAAGGCCTTCGGCTACAGCAACGTCCAGATCGGCTGGCACTACGCCAAGATGGCGCTGGCCATGGCCGCCCTGGGCGTGGCGATCGGCTGGGCCCTCGGCGCCTGGCTCGGCGTCATCAACACCGAGATGTACGCCAGTCTCTATCGCTTCCCGCTGCTCTACTTCAGGCCCGGGCCGGCCCCGTTCCTGATCGCCGCCGGGGTCAGCCTCTCGGTCGCCCTGCTGGGCGCCCTCTTCGCCGTGCGCGCCGCCGTCGCCCTGGCACCGGCCGAAGCCATGCGCCCACCCTCCCCGCCGGGCTTCAAGAAGGCCGAGGGCCCCTTCGGGCGCCTGCTGGCCTGGCTCGACCAGCCGACCCGCATCATCCTGCGCCAGGTCGTCCGCTGGCCGCTGCGCTCCGGCCTGACGGTGACCGGCATCGGCATGTCGGTCGCGGTCCTGATCATGGCCATGCAGTGGGTCGACTCGATCGACGAGATGGCCAGGGTCGAGTTCTACGAGCGCCAGCAGCAGGACGTCACCGTCGCCCTGGCCGATCCCCAGCGCCAGGACGTGACCCGGGAGTTCACCGGGCTGCCCGGCGTGCTCGCCGGCGAGTCGGCGCGCTATCTCTCGGCCGTGTTCAAATCCGGCACCCGCGAGCACCGCGGCAGCGTCGAAGGCGTCGAGCCCGACGCCCGGCTCAATCTGGTGTTCGACGCCGGGGGCCGGCGGATCCGGGTACCGCCCGAGGGCCTGGTGCTGTCCAGCAAGCTGGCCGAGAAGCTGGCGGTCGAGACCGGCGACAAGGTCCGGCTGGAGGTGCTGGAAGGCCGCAGGCCGGTGCTCGAGGTGCCGGTGGCCGAGGTCTTCGAGACCTACCTCGGCACGCCCGCCTACATGGACCTTTCGGCGCTCAACCGCCTGATGCGCGAGCCGCGCCAAGTCGAGCAGATCAACCTGCTGGTCGACGAGGAGCGGCAAGGCGAGCTCTTCGCCGAGCTGAAGGCCATGCCGAGCCTCTCGGCGGTGATGCTGCGGCAGGCGGCGCGCGACAAGTTCTACGACACCATCGGCGAGACCATGATGGTCTTCGTCAGCTTCTTCATCGGCTTCGCCTGCGTGCTGGCCTTCGGCGTGGTCTACAACGCGGCGCGCATCGCCCTCTCGGAGCGCGGCCGGGAGCTGGCGACCTTGCGCGTGCTCGGCTTCACCCGCTGGGAGATCTCCTACTTCCTGCTCGGCGAGGTCGGCCTGCTGGCGCTGATCGCCCTGCCGGTCGGCTGCCTGCTCGGCTACGGCCTGGCCTGGGAAGTCATCAAGACCCTGGACTCCGAGCTGTTCCGCGTCCCCTTCATCATCGAACCCTCGACCTTCGGCAAGGCGGCGGTGATCGCCCTGGTCGCCGCCCTGGTCTCCGGCCTCGTCGTGCGCCGGCGGCTCGACCGGCTCGACCTCATCGCCGTCCTGAAAACCCGGGAGTGACCCGACCTTGTCCGTGACCAAGCGCCGCCTCGTCTTCTGGGGCTTCCTCGCCGCCCTGCTGATCGCCGGGCTGCTGCTCGCCTTCCGGCCGCGGGCCGTGCCGGTCGACCTGGTCGAGCTGCGCCGCGGGCCGCTGACCGTCACCGTCGACGAGGAAGGCGAGACCCGCGTGCGCGACGTCTTCGTGCTGTCGGCGCCGATCCCCGGGCGGGCCCTGCGGATCGACCTCGACGCCGGCGACCCGGTGGTCGCCCGAGAGACCGTGGTCACGCAGATCGAGCCGAGCGAGCCGGCCTTCCTCGACGTCCGCACGGAGGCCCAGGCGCAGGCCGCCGTCGGCACGGCCGAGGCCGCCGAGAGGCTGGCCGCGGCGGAGGTCGAGATGGCCGTCGCCGAGCTCGACTTCGCCACCGCCGAGGTCGAGCGGGCCCGCGAGCTGATCCGCAGCGACCATATCTCCGAGCGCCGGCTGGAGGACGCGGAGCGTCACTTCCGCACCTCCCGCGCCGCCCTGGACACCGCGCGCGCCGCCCTGCGCATGCGCGAGTCCGAGCTGCAGCAGGCCCGCAGCCGCTTGATCTCGCCGGCCGAGGCGCGGCGGAGCGGCGCCGCCTGCGACTGCATCGACATCACCGCGCCGGTCAGCGGCCGGATCCTGCGGGTGCTGCACGAAAGCGAGGGCGTGGTCCAGGCGGGCGATCCCCTGGCCGAGATCGGCGACCCCTTGGACCTCGAGGTGGTCGCCGACTTCCTCTCCGAAGACGCGGTCAAGATCCGGTCGGGCCAGGCCGTGATCCTGGACGAATGGGGCGGGCCGGAGACCCTCGCGGGGACGGTCCGCCGGGTCGAGCCCTTCGGCTTCACCAAGGTCTCGGCCCTGGGCATCGAGGAGCAGCGGGTCAACGTGGTGATCGATCTGGCCGACCCGCGCGAGCGCTGGTCGCGCCTGGGCCACGGCTTCCGCGTCGAGGTCCGGGTCGTGCTCTGGCAGGGCGAGGACGTGCTCGCGCTGCCGCTGACCGCGCTGTTCCGCAACGGCGGCGACTGGCACGTCTTCGCGTTCGAGGACGGCCGGGCCCGGCTGCGGGCGGTCGAGGTCGGCCAGCGAACCGGGCTCGAGGCCGAGATCCTCAGCGGCCTGAACGACGGCGCCCGGGTCGTGCTGCATCCCAGCGAGCAGATCGTCGAAGGCGTGCGTCTCGCGGCGCGCGACTGAGCCTCGCGGGTTCCAGCAGGCTATTGAAAGGCTGCCGGCGGCCACCCTCACCCTTCGTCCCTCGACAAGCTCGGGATGAGGAAGCTCAGGGTAAGGGTGAGCGTTGTCAGCAGCTTAACCTCACCCTGAGCTTCCTCATCCCGAGCTTGTCGAGGGACGAAGGGTGACCTTGGTCAAGCACGCCTGGCTCTTTCAACAGCCTGCTAGCCGCCGGCCGCTGCGCTCTCGAGCCGTTCCAGCCAGCGCTCGAGGCGCTTGCGGTTGACGCCGAGGTCCCAGTAGCCGAAGCCGCTCTTGGAATGCAGGATCGCCGAGACGCCCTCGGGCAGCGCGACGATCTGCACGCGGACGACGTCCGGGAAGCCGAAGACCCGGCTGCGCTGCACGTAGACCCGCTGGTCCAGCTCGGCGGACTCGGCGACCAGCTCGCTGCGCGGCTCGCCCGCGGCGATCGCCGAGAGGATCTCGCGCAGCCGCTCGGCCGGCAGGTCGAACCGCGGCGTCTCGAAGTCGGCGCTCGCCGCGCAGACGCCCGGCGGACAGGCCAGGGCCTCGTTCGGCGCCGAGCCGCGCGCCAGGTCGCGCAGATCGATCGGCTCGGCGGTCACGCTACAGCCGCCGAGCAGCAAGACGAAAGTCAGGGCGAGCCAGGGCGGCCATCGCCCGACCCGCGGTGAACCGATTCCCGTCGAAGGCCGTATCTCCGTCGTCATCCGATCTGTTCAACAGATAGGGTTCAAGGATGAGCTTCGCCAAGGCGTTCCGCACTGCCGTCGCCTCGGCCAGGCTTATCTTGGCGGCCTCGAGCGTGCAGGCCAAGGACGAGATAGACGCGGCATCCGAGGGCGATTGACAGGCTGCAGCGCAGGTTCCAGCCTGCCTCTCGAGCAGGAGGTTCGAACGAGGCGTCATGGCCCACAGCCTTGCCCTCATCACCGGCGCCAGCAGCGGGATCGGCGAAGCCTTTGCCCGCGCCTTGCCCGCCACGACGGGCTTGCTGCTGACCGGCCGCGACGAGGCGCGGCTGACCGCCTTGCGCGACGCCCTGGGCCGCGGCGAGCGCCGGGTCGAGACGCTGGCCGCCGACCTCGGCAGCGACGCCGGCCGCGCCGCCCTGATCGAGGCGGCCGAGCGGGCCGAGCCGGACCTGCTGATCAACAACGCCGGGCTGGGCTGCTTCGGCCCGTTTCTCGACAACCCGGCCGGGGCCGAGCGGACGATGGTCGAGGTCAACGTCACCGCGCCCCTGGTCCTGAGCCGCGCCCTGCTGCCCGGCATGGCGGCGCGGGCGCGCGCAAGCGGCCGCCGGGCCGGCCTGATCCTGGTCTCCAGCACGGCCGCCTTCCAGCCGCTGCCCTACCTCAGCACCTATGCCGCGACCAAGGCCTTCGAGCTGTCGCTGGCCGAGGGCCTGGCCGGCGAGCTGGCGGGCGAGCCGGTCGACGTGCTGGCGCTTTGCCCCGGCCCGACCGCGACCCGCTTCTTCGAGCGCGCCGGCATGGCCGGCTCCTCCTTGCCGATCGAGCGGGCCGAGGATCCGGCGCGCGTCGCGCGCCAAGGCCTGGCCGCGCTCGGCCGCCGGACGACCCTGGTGGTCGGCCGGCAGAACCGGGCCATGGCGGCCCTGGTCCAGCGGCTGCCGCGCGACCTGGTGCGCCGCAGCACCCGGCGCGTCATGCGCCGCGGCCTCAGGCGCCGGAGCGCCTGATGGCGATCTCGCCCCTGTCCCGCGCCGCCTACACCCTCGGCCAGGGCGCCCGGGTCGGCCTCTACTGGGGCCAGTACTGGCTCTCGGCGCGGCTGACCAAGCCGGTCAAGGCGCGCAAGCCGATCGAGGGGCCCTTCCCGAGCCCGGAACTGACCCTGCGCGACCTGCGCGCGCTGCTGGCCCGCGACCTCGAGAACATCGCCGCCGGCCGCTATCGCATGCCGCACGACCTGGCGGAGACGCCGCTGCGCGCCCTGGCCCAGGCCCGCCGCTACTTCACCGACCTCAAGGAGGTCGAGCGGCGGCGCCACAGCCGCGACGTCACCGAGGTGCGCCGGGAGATCGAGGCCGAGCGCGACTATCCGCCCTACTTCCTGCAGAACTTCCACTTCCAGACCGACGGCTACCTGAGCCGCCGCTCCGCCCGGCTCTACGACCACCAGGTCGAGGTGCTGTTCGCCGGCGGCGCCGACGCCATGCGCCGCCAGGCCCTGGTGCCCTTGGGCGCGGCTCTCGCGGAACGGCGCGTCGCCGAGACCCGGCTGATCGACGTCGGCTGCGGCACCGGCCGCTTCCTGACCTTCGTCAAGGACAACTACCCGCGCCTGCAGGTGACCGCGCTCGATCTCAGCGGCGCCTACCTGGCGGAAGCGCGCAACCAGCTCAGGGCCTGGCGCGGCATCGACTTCGTCGAGGCCGCGGCCGAGGCGAGCGGCCTTCCGGAGGCCGGCCACGACCTGGCGACCTGCGTCTTCCTGTTCCACGAGCTGCCGCGAAAGGTCCGCGCCCAGGTCGCCCGCGAGATCCACCGTCTGCTGAAACCGGGCGGCCGGCTGATCTTCGTCGACTCGCTACAGCGCGGCGACCACCCGCCCTACGACCCGCTGCTCGAGTACTTCCCCGTCGCCTTCCACGAGCCCTTCTACGCCGACTACGTCGAGCAGGACCTGCAGGCGATGTTCGAGGACTGCGGCTTCGTCTGCCTCGAAGCGGCGCGCGCCTACTTCTCCAAGGTCATGGTCCTGGAGAAGCGCTGATCAGAGCGGGATCCAGGAGTGCTTGGCGGTGTAGTGCAGGTAGCCGATGCTGACGCCGGCGCGCAGGCCGGCACCGGTGCGGATCGGCGCCAGGATGATGTCGCCGCTCTTCTGATAGTTCACGCCGAAGCCGGCGACCACGTAGACGCTGCCGTCGACGCCGGGGAAGCGCTGGAAGAGCGACTCGTCGCTGCCCAGGTTGTAGACCAGGGTCATGACCTTCGAGGCATTGCCGCCGATGTCGAAGCCGATCGAGGGGCCCTGCCAGAAGATCTTGCGCTGGCCGCCGCGCTTGCGCACGAGCTGGCCCTCGCCGTAGCGCAGGCCGACGCCGATGGCGCCGCTCGCCTCTTCGCCGAAGATGTAGGCGTTCGGCCGGCCGTGGTCGGCGAAGACCTTCTCGATCGCCTTGGCCAGGCCGCCGGTGGTCTCGCCGAAGAAATCCCGCGCCTTGTTGAGGATCTCCTGCTGGCTGTATGTGTCGTCGTCCTGCGCCTGCGCGCTCGCCGGCATCAGCAGCGCGACGAAGAGCGCAGCCGTCAGGAGCTTCCAGGCCGCGGCCACCGTCCGGTCCGCCCGAGGCTCAGGTCTCATGCCAATTCTCCCTGCACTCCGTAGTCGCCGGCGGCCGGTGGCTCAGCCGAGCGTCGGGATGGTGAACTCGGCGCCGGAGCGAATGCCCGTCGGCCAGCGCGCCGTGATGGTCTTGAGCTTGGTGTAGAAGCGCACGCCCTCGGGGCCGTGCATGTGGTGGTCGCCGAACAGCGAGCGCTTCCAGCCGCCGAAGCTGTGAAACGCCATGGGCACGGGAATCGGCACGTTGATCCCGACCATGCCGATCTTGGTGCTGTTGGCGAAGTGCCGGGCGGCGTCGCCGTCGCGGGTGAAGATCGCCGTACCGTTGCCGAACTCGTGGTCGTTGACCATCTGCAGCGCGGAGCCGTAGTCCTCCGCCCGCACCACCGAGAGCACCGGCCCGAAGATCTCCTTCTGATAGATCTCCATGTCCGTGGTGACCCGGTCGAAGATCGAGCCGCCCATGAAATAGCCGTTCTCGTAACCCTGCAGCTTGAGGCCGCGGCCGTCGACCACCAGCTCGGCGCCTTCCTTCACGCCCTGGTCGATGAAGCCCATGACCTTGTCGAAGTGCTCCTTGGTGTTGAGCGGGCCCATCTCGGTCTCGGGATCGCTGCCCGGCCCCACCTTGAGGGCACGGACCCGGGGCGAGAGCTTGTCGATCAAGGTGTCGGCCACCTGGTCGCCCACCGCCACGGCCACGGAGACCGCCATGCAGCGCTCGCCGGCCGAGCCGTAGGCGGCGCCCATGATGGCGTCGCTCGCCTGGTCCATGTCGGCATCGGGCAGCACGATCATGTGGTTCTTGGCGCCGCCGAGCGCCTGCACCCGCTTATTGTGGGCGCAGCCGGTGTGATAGATGTGCTCGGCGATGGGGGTCGAGCCGACGAAGCTGACCGCCTGGATGCCGGGATGAGCCAGGATGGCGTTGACCGCCACCTTGTCGCCCTGCACCACGTTGAACACGCCGTCGGGCAGGCCGGCCTGCTTGTAGAGATCGGCCAGGCGCAGGGAGAAGGAAGGGTCCTTCTCCGAGGGCTTCAGGATGAAGCAATTGCCGCAGGCGATCGCGATGGGCGACATCCACAGCGGGATCATGGCCGGGAAGTTGAAGGGCGTGATGCCGGCCACCACGCCCAGGGGCTGGCGCACCGAATAGCTGTCGACGCCGGCGCCCACGTCCTCCGAGAACTCGCCCTTCAGCAGGTGGGGAATGCCGCAGGCGAACTCCACCACCTCCAGGCCGCGGGTGATCGAGCCCTTGGCGTCGTCGATGGTCTTGCCGTGCTCCTCGGTGATCACCGCGGCCAGCTCGTCCATGTTCTGCTCGATGAGGCTCTTGAGGCGGAACATGACCCGCGCGCGCCGCAGTGGCGGCGTCGCCGCCCAGGCCGGAAAGGCCGCGGCCGCCGCGTTCACCGCGGCGTCCATCTCGCCCTCGTCGGCGAAGGCCACCTGGCGCACCCGCTCGCCCAAGGCCGGATTGTAGACATCGCCGAAACGGCCGCTCTTGCCCTCGACCACCTGGCCGCCGATGTAATGGTTGATCGTGTCGCTCATGAGTCCCTCGGCCTCTTGCCCCGCATAAGGTTTCCGGTGGCAAACTATACCGAGCCCGCGGGCGGCTCAACCGAAGCCGTACCCGCCGGAAAGGGCGAGAAATGGACGATTGGGAAAAGGCACTGCAGCGCGCTCTGCTGGGGCTGGCGGCGGCGCGGCGCACCGCGACCTACAACGAGCTGGCCAGCTTGGCGGCGGTGCCGCCGCCCCATCGCATCCACAATCTCACCCTGCGCCTGGAGGACCTGATCCGCGCCGACCACGCGGCGGGCCGGCCGCTGCTCGCCGCGGTGGCGGTCAGCCGCGGCCAGAACGGCATCCCGGGCCCGGGCTTCTTCCAGCTCCTCCGGGAGATCGGCCGCTACCAAGGCCCCGACCGAGGGCCCGAGGCCGCCGCCTGCCACGCCGCTGAGCTGCAGGCCGCCTGGGATCATTGGGGCGGCGATGACGACAAGGAACCGGCCTAGGCGTCGGAAGACGACCACTAAACGACCCTATTTTTCTTTCCGGCGGCTTTCCATTAAACTCGGACCCATGGGCGAACAGAAGACCACCGACATCTCCCGGATACGCTTTAGCTCCACGGTCTACCCGAGTGCTGAAGATATAAAGCTGTGGGAAAGCCTGAGCCCGGAAGCCCAGGCGGCCCTGATCAAGCGGGATCTTGACGAGGCTGAGCGAAGCGGCAAAGCGCAGAGCGCAACGATGGAAGAGCTGATCGCGCGGGTACGGGCGAAGAAGCGCTGATGCGCTTCGAGATCATGCGTGCTGCCGAGCGCGACATCGAAGAAATCGTCGAATATACGGATTTGAATTTCGGGGAAGCCCAAACGCAAGAATATCTCGCCGGGCTCTACTACTCCTTCGATCTTCTGACCGATAATCCGAAAATGGGCCTGAGCTTCGATAGCGCCCGAAGGCGATATATCTACAAGTCCCATTACGTCTACTACCGCATAGAAGAGGGCATCCTCAAAATCCTGCGCATCCGTCATACCAAGCTGAAAGAGCCGCAGCGCCGCTAAACGACCCTTTTTTCTTTCCGGCGGCTTTCATTACACTCGGGCCCATGGTCGCACGGCCCAAGTTCCGACATGACTCCTGAGGCGCGGCTCGAGCGGCATCAGGAGGCCGACTGCCTGGTGCTCGCGCTGACCGGGCCCTGGACCACCCTGACGGTGGCGGCCCAAGACCGGGCGCTGGCCTCTTTAGCACCGAATGGCGCCCGGCGAGTGCGCATCGACCTCACGGGACTGGAAGCCTTCGACACCGCCGGCGCCCTCTTGGTGCACCGCACGGTGAAGCAGCTCGCCGCCGGCGGCCTGGACGGCGACCTGAGCGGCGGCCTGGCGGCCCAGCGGGCGCTGATCGACACCGTCCGTGCCCACGACCGGGACTGCCCGCCACCGCCGCCGCGCCGGGGCGCGCTGACGACCCTCATGGCGCACACCGGCCGTGCCACCTTCTTCGTCTTCGACGAGGCGGTCAGCCTGACCAACTTCCTGGGCCACACGATGATCGTACTGCTGCGCGCCCTGGCCCAGCCGCGCCGCATCCGCCTGACGGCGCTGATCAACCAGATGGAGCTGACCGGCCTCAACGCCCTGCCCATCGTCGGCCTGATCTCCTTCCTGATCGGCGTGGTGCTGGCCTACCAGGGGGCCGACCAGCTCGCCAAGTTCGGCGCCGAGATCTTCACCGTGAACCTGGTCGGGGTCGGCGTGCTGCGCGAGATGGGCATCATGCTGACGGCCATCATCGTGGCCGGGCGCTCCGGCTCCGCCTTCACAGCCCAGATCGGCACCATGAAGGTGAACGAAGAGATCGACGCCATGCGCACCATCGGTCTCGACCCCATGGAGGTGCTGGTGCTGCCGCGGGTGCTGGCGCTGATCCTGGTGCTGCCGCTGCTCACCTTCTACGCCGACATCATGGGCCTCTTGGGCGGCGCGGTCATGGCCAACTGGGTGCTCGACATCTCCTTCTTCCAGTTCGTCCGGCAGTTCCATGTCGGCGTGCCGGTCTGGTCCTTCTGGGTCGGCATGATCAAGGCGCCGGTCTTCGCCTTCATCATCGCCGTGGTCGGCTGCTACGAGGGCTTCAAGGTGTCGATGAGCGCCCAGTCGGTCGGCAAGCGCACCACCGCCGCGGTGGTCGAGGCGATCTTCCTGGTGATCGTCCTGGACGCGCTCTTCTCCATCATCTTCTCGATTTTGGGCATCTGATGGACGGATGATGGACGGGGCAGCGGCAAACGGAGGAACGGGATCGCCGGTCATCGAGGTGCGCGGCCTGCGCACCCAGTTCGGCTCTCAGGTGATCCACGACGGCCTCGACTTCCAGGTCGCGCCGGGCGAGATCATGGGGGTGGTCGGCGGCTCGGGCACCGGCAAGTCGGTGCTGCTGCGCACCATCATCGGCCTCAACCGGCCGGCGGCCGGCGAGATCGTCGTGCTGGGCCGCGACACCGGCGGCCTCAAGCCGGCGGAGCGGCGCGCCATGCAGCGGCGCTGGGGCGTCCTGTTCCAGGACGGCGCGCTCTTCTCCTCCCTCACCGTGGAGCAGAACATCGAGGTGCCGCTGCGCGAGCACACCCGACTCGGCGCCGCCTTCCGGCGGGAGATCGCAGGCTTGAAGATCGCCCTGGTCGGCCTGCCGCCGGACTCCGCCAACAAGTACCCGGCCCAGCTCTCCGGCGGCATGCGCAAGCGCGCGGGCCTCGCCCGCGCCCTGGCGCTCGATCCGGAGATCCTTTTTCTCGACGAGCCGACGGCCGGGCTCGATCCCATCGGCGCCCATCGCTTCGACAGCCTGGTCAAGGAGCTGTCCGAGGCCCTCGGCCTCAGCCTGGTCATGGTGACCCACGACCTTGACAGCCTGCATGCCATCTGCGACCGGGTTTCGGTGCTGATCGACAAGCGTGTTAGGGTCGGGACCATCGACGAGCTGATGCAGTTGCCCGATGCCTGGATCCAGGACTACTTCCGGGGCCCGCGCGGTCGCGCGGCCTTGACGAGCGGCGGGCCGGCGGGCCCTTCGCCCAGCGCCGGCCGAGAGAGCGAGGACGCCTGAGCCATGGAGACCCGCGCCAACTACGTCCTGGTCGGCGGTTTCGTCCTGCTGCTGGTGACCGGCCTCGCGGTCTTCGTTCTGTGGTTCGCCAAGCTGCAGTTCGACACCGAGTTCGCCCGCTACGAGATCCGCCACAGCGGCACCGTGACCGGCCTCAACGAGGGCAGTCCGGTGCGCTTCAGCGGCGTGCGGGTCGGCGAGGTCATCGAGATTCGGCTCGACCGGGACGACCCCGGCAAGGTCATGGTGATCATCGAGGTCGAGACCGCCACCCCGGTGCGCCAGGACACCAGCGCCAGCCTGGAGATCGAGGGCCTGACCGGCGCGCGCTACGTGCTGCTGAAGGGCGGCTCGCCGGGTTCGCCGCCGCTCCGCCCCGCGCGAGATCGCAAGTACGCCGAGATCCCGTCGGAGCCCTCGGGCCTGCAGCGGGTGCTGGAGGGCGCGCCGGAGCTGCTGACCAGCGCCACCGCCCTGCTGGTGCAGGCCAACGCCTTCCTGAGCGAGGACAACCGGCTGCGCCTGGAGGCCACCCTGGAGAACCTCAGCCAGCTCACCGGCATGCTGGCCTCGCGCAGCGACGACATCGGCCTGCTGATCGACCAGACCGGCGAGACCATGGCGGCGCTCAACCGCACCTCGGCAACCTTCGAGGAGCTGATCGGCCAGGTGCGCGACGACAGCAGCCGGCTGGCGAACCGGGCCGACGACGCCGTCCAGGCCATCGAGCAGCTCGCCCTGTCGCTCGATCAATCGGCCAGCAGCAGCGCCGAGGTTCTCAAGGAGCTGATGGTCGAGATGCGCGGCTCGGCCAAGGCCTTCACCGCCATGACCAACGAGGCCCAGGCCATGGTCGCGGAGAACCGCGAACCCTTGCGTGACTTTACCTCCGGCGGCCTGTACGAACTCAATACGCTCTTGATCGAGGCCCGGGCGCTCCTCAGCGGGCTCAACCGGGTGACGACGGAGGTGGAGCGCGATCCCGCCCGCTTCCTTTTCGGGGATCAGCAGTCAGGTTATGAAGCCGGAAAGCCCTAACCGCCCCAGCCGCCCGCTCCTCGGGCTGGCCATCGGCCTTGTCCTTGCGGCGACCCTGAGCGCCTGCGAGCTGCCGGTGCCCGGCCAGGGCCCGCCGCCGGCCCTCTATCGCCTGACGCCGAAGAGCACCTTCAACCAGGATATGCCCAGGGTCGACTGGCAGCTCGTGCTCGAGGTGCCGGTCGCCAACGCGGGCCTCAGCACCACTCGGGTAGCGCTGCAGCGCTCGCCCACCCGGCTCGAGTATTACGCGCGCTCGAGCTGGACCGACCGGGCGCCGGTGATGATACAGACCCTGATGATCGAGTCCTTCGAGAATTCCGATCGCATCATCGCCGTCGGCCGCGAGTCGGTCGGCCTGCGGGCCGATTTCTTTCTGAAGTCGGAGCTGCGCGAGTTCCAGGCCGAGTACTTCCGCGGCACCCGGCCGGCCGTCCATGTCGGCATCAACGCCAAGCTGGTGCAGATGCCCCGGCGCGCCATCATCGGCTCGCGGAACTTCGACGCCATCGCCGAGGCCAAGGCGGACACCATGCCCGACATCATCGCCGCCTACGAC
>JANQLT010000221.1 GCA_028280455.1 Kiloniellales bacterium | reverse complement strand
CTAGCCCTGAAACTACCAAGGTGCCCATGCTGCGCCCGAACCAGCAAACCCCCAAACAAGGCACAAAATCTTTCGTGACGCAGTAGGACTAGAGCGTTTTCCGCTCGCGCGGAATCACGGCACCGGCCCGATCGGAAAACGCTCCAGGCCTCGTCATCAAGAGCGCGTGCCGCGCCAGCCGGCTTCCAGGCGGTCCAGCCAGCCGCCGAGGATGATGCGGCCGGTGACGCCGAGCTGGCGGAAGGCGTGCAGCGGCCAGCGCTCGAGGGCTTGCAGCGGCATGTCGACCTCTTCGCCGCGCACGGCGGCGGCGAGCTGCTTGCCCATCATGGTGCCCATGGCGACGCCGCGGCCGTTGAAGCCGAGCCCGGCCAGCACGCCCGGCGCCAGGCGCATCATCAGCGGCGTCTTGCGCCGGGTCATGGCGACCAGGCCGCCCCAGTTGAACTCCCACTCGGCGCCCTCGAGCTGCGGGAAGTAGCGCACCGCGACCCGCTCGAGGTGCGCCAGGTCGCTGCCCTCGTCGGCCAGGCCCAAACGGCCACGGCCGCCGATGACGAAGCGGTCGGCCGCGTCGAGCCGGTAGTAGACGATGACCCGCTTGGCCTCGGTGACGGCGTTGCGCGCCGGCAGGATGCCCTCGCGCAGGTTGCCGCTCAGCGGCTTGGTGGCGGCGACCAGGCTCATCACCGGCACCACCGCCTGGGCGAGCCCGGGCCAGAGCGCGTCGCTGTAGCCGTTGGTGCAAAGCAGGACCCAGCGCGCGCGGACCTCGCCCGCCCGGCTGCGGACCCGCCAGCCGGCCCCCTGCTTCTCGACGGCGATCGCCGGCGAGGCGCCGTGCAGGTGCGCCCCCGCGGCCTGCGCCGCGCGGGCCAGGCCGCGGGCATAGGACAGCGGCTGGATATTGCCGCCGCGCCGATCCAGGAACACGGCGTCGTAGGTTTCCGTGCCGAGCAGGTCGGCGGACCCCTGCCGATCGAGCCGCTCGACGTCCGCGCCCGCCGCCGACCAGTCGCGGACCCAGTCGTCGATCACGCCGAGCGCGCGCCGGCCGTTCGCGCCGAACACCAGGCCCGGCCGGATGGCGTCGCAAGCGATCCCGTGGCGCTCGATCAGGTCGAAGACCAGATCGCAGGTCGAGCCGGCCATGCGGATCACCCGCTCGCCGCGGTCCGCGCCGTAGCGCTCGCGTATCGCCGAGGGCAGGATCTTCCAGCCCGGATTGACCTGGCCGCCGTTGCGCCCCGAAGCGCCCCAGCCCGGCTCCGCGGCCTCGAGCAGGCGCACGCTGGTCCCCGCCTCGGCCAGATGCAGCGCCGCCGAGAGCCCGGTGAAGCCGCCGCCGACCACCGCCACCTCGGCCTCCTCGCTGCCGGCCAGCGGCGGGCAGTCCGGCGCCGGCTCGGCCGTCGCCGCCCAGAGGCTCGGCGGCAGGGTGGGAGAGCTGTCGGGCATCCGGGCTATCGCGCGACTCCGTTCATCGACGCCGTCTGACGGAAGGCTGTCTCGGCGCGGGTCGCTTCGGCCGCGTTCTCGGCCCCCCGCGCTCCCAGAATCGGAGCCTGCCTTCCATCGCCAAGCTTCCTGCCATGCCGACGATGAATAAGGCAACTGTCAGGATGAAATAGACCGTCATGGCCGGGACGTGCGGTACCGCGCTGAAGGTCGCACCGAGCAGGAACGGAAGCCCGACAAAGAACAAGAGAGCCGCGGCGAGGCCGGTCTCCAACATGAAGGCGGAGACCAGGAGGGCGACGCCGACGGCGGTCCAGGCGACGAAGGCGAGGGTCTTTTCGCTCCGGGTACCGGTGCCGGCTTGTTCAAGCTTGCCGTAGGCGGCCAGGGAGTCCTGCCCGTGGCCGGGCAAGCCGGCGCTCTTGACGAGCAAGATCATGACGGCGGCCAGCACCAGCGCGGCCAACAGGATCAGCGGCCACTTCACGGCCTCCTTTCGTAGCGAAAGAGAGCCCCGTCGGGCCGATCTGCCGCCGCCGCGACCGGACGGTCGGCCGCCAACGCCACGACCACCCTCAGGTATCTGTCGTGCTCGCGATCCGGTAGGGCCGGGCAGCCGTCTCATGCCAG
Source organism: Kiloniellales bacterium (assembly GCA_028280455.1). Taxonomy (GTDB): domain Bacteria; phylum Pseudomonadota; class Alphaproteobacteria; order Kiloniellales; family JAKSDN01; genus JANQLT01. The sequence continues at coordinate 1,551 of JANQLT010000221.1, read as the reverse complement.
GCTCTCCAGGCCTGCCTCGGTCTCTCGCATGCTCCCCCACAGCCGTCGACGGCCCAGCCCAATCGACCGGGCCACTCTCGGCCGCTCCGGCGATCTCGGCCAGTGTCCGGCCTCGCGGGCCTCGCCGCAGCACGCCGTTCACAACTTAAGGATCTTTATATACCAAGGATTTGATACGGATTTTTCGGACACTATCTGCTATAGTATCGCTTGCCTGGCCAACGAGCCGGGTCTCACCGCCCACCCCCCACCGGAGATGGGAAGAAGGGCAGCTCAAGTCCCTCGACAATACGGGGAGACGGGGAAGACATGATGGTCTCGCGCATACGCGCGCCGCGACGCGGCCGCGGTGGTCGGCTTTTTTCCTATGGCAGCTCTGGGCTCCTGACCGCTTTCCTCGGTCTCTGCCTGCTGGTCCTGAGCGGGCCGGCCCCGGCCGCCGCCGACGGGAAGGCGGACGAGAAGCGCCAGGCGACGCCGCTGCAGCTCAGCATGCTGGCCTCGCCGGGCGCGCAGATCGCCGCCCTGCCCCCGACGCCGCTGCGCAAGCCGACGCCGCCGGCCGGTCTCCTGAAGAAGGCCAAGGCGACGGCGGCGCGGACCGGCCTGCCGGCCATCGCCGAGCGCGCCGCCCTGCGCTACGGCATCGACCCGGACCTGGTGCATGCCGTGATCCTCACCGAGTCCGCCTATCGGCCCGACGCCCTGTCCCACAAGGGCGCCATGGGCCTGATGCAGCTCATGCCGGCGACCGCGCGGATGCATGGCGTGAAGGATCCCTGGGATCCGAAGCAGAACATCGACGGCGGCGTGCGCCACCTGCGCTACCTGCTGCGCCACTACGACGACGTCGAGCTGGCCCTGGCCGCCTACAACGCCGGCAAGAAGGCGGTCGAGCGCTACGGCAATGCGATCCCGCCCTTCAAGGAGACCCAGACCTACGTCGCCCGCGCCTTCAGCTACATGGACAAGCTGAAGGACGGCGTCTCGGTCGAGAAGCTGCGGCGCCGCGGCGCCGGCTCGGTCAGCACACGCCTATCCGGCTGGGGCGTGATCTTCGGCTCCTTCTACCAGAAGGACCAGGCCCGCGCGGTGATCGAGCGCAACCGCGCGGTGATCGGCCGCAAGGGCCGCTCGGTCGTGCTCAAGCGGCAGTTCGCCGGGCTCGGGCCCTACAACGCCATGATCGTCGGCCTCAAGCAGGACGGCGCCGTGAGCGCCTGCCGCAACGTCCGCCAAAGCGGCGGCTACTGCCTGGCCATCCCGCCCAAACAGCTCACCGACAAGCGGGCGATCTGGCGGTAGGGCCCGGGCGGTGTTCATCGAAGGGAACGACCGCCCCCTCACCCAGCTTCAGCTAAAGCTCGACCCGCAAGCGGCTCTTGCCAAGCTTTCGCAACCCTCTCCCACGTCGGGGGAGAGGGGATGTGAAAGCCATCTATGAGAGATCCTTCTCCCCCGACGGGCTATTGCATTCACACATCTGGGTTGCGGTGTGGTTTGCCAGGTGATTCCTTGGCTCGGTTGGAGCTTGGGAGTTTGAGTGATGTC
>JANQLT010000154.1 GCA_028280455.1 Kiloniellales bacterium | reverse complement strand
GGCCTTGGCCCACTGGCCGGTGACCGCGACGAAGAGCGCCAGGCAGGCGACCAGCAGGGCCAGGCGCCAGCCGCCGAGGCGCCAGCCGGCCAGCGCCAGCAGCAGCACGACGCAGGGCCAGGGCAGGCCCAGCAGGAAGCGCTTGAAGGGCACCAGCAGGTTGATCAGCAGGAAGCTCTTCACCGCCTCGATCTGGTCGAAGAAGTTGACGTTGATCCACTCGACCAGCGCGCCCCAGAACGGCCCGGTGGTGACCTCCAGGCTCTCGGGATAGCTCTGCACCGCCGGCACCACCAGGCCGAGCAGCCCGCTGCCGACGATGAAGACCAGCGCCGTCGTCAGATAGGGATGGCGGACCGGCCAGGCCTGCGGGCGCGACGGCCCGTGCTCGGGCGGCGGCCGCTCGGCGAAGGCCTGGCTCAGCCGGTCGAGCGCGACCGCCAGCACGACGATGGCCAGCCCGGCCTCCAGGCCGCCGCCGATGTCCAGGCGCCGGAGCGAGGTCAGCACGTCGAAGCCGAGCCCGCCGGCGCCGATCATCGAGGCGATGATCACCATGTTGAGCGACAGCATGATCACCTGGTTGACGCCGACCATCAGGCTCGGCCGGGCCGAGGGCACCAGCACCTTCCAGAGCATCTGGCGCGGCGTGCAGCCGGCCATGCGGCCGAACTCGGTGACCTCGTCCGGCACCTGGCGCAGGGCCAGCATGGTGACCCGGACCATCGGCGGCATGGCGTAGATGATGGTCGCGATCATCGCCGCCACCGGGCCGAAGCCGAAGAGGAACAGGATCGGCACCAGGTAGGCGAAGATCGGCACCGTCTGCATCAGGTCGAGCACCGGCGTGATGGCGCGCTCGAACCAGGGCCAGCGGTAGCCCGCGATGCCGACGATCAAGCCGCCGGCGACGCCGAAGGGCACGGCGATGGCGATCGAGGAGAGCGTCACCATGGCGCTCTGCCACTGGCCGAAGACCGCCAGGTAGAGGAAGCAGCCGCCGACCAGCGCCGCCAGGCGCCAGTCCTTGGCGTAGCGCGCCATGGCGACCAGGATGACGATCACCGCGATCCAGGTCAGCGGCGGCAGGATCTGCACGGCGTCGGAGCCGATGCCGCGCAGGAAGCCGCTCGACAGCAGGCCGGTGGCGAACTGCAACGGCCATTCGAGCAGCCAGGCGATCGAGCGGGTCAGCTCCTTGAAGGTGAAGAGGCCGAAGGTGGCGTCATTGACCAGCCACTTCATCAGGGCCGTGATGTCGTTCTTCAGCGGCAGGTACCAGCCGCGCGGGTACTTGAGGGTCCAGGGCGCCAGCGCCTTGCCGTAGGCGAAGAGCAGCGCGGTTGCGGCCAGCACGGCGAGCCAGGCCAGAGTCCAGGGCCGCAGCAGGCGTTCGGGCAGGCTCGGTCGCCCGAGCGCGCTGTGCGGGTCGACCCTGAGGGCGCCCGCCGCCATCAGGACGCGCTCCGCCCCACCAGCACGGCGACCACCGCTTCGCGGGTCAGCGCGCCGATGCGCCGGCCCTCGTCGTCGACCACGGCGAAGGGCTTGTCGGCCGCCTCCACCTCGGCGGCGATCTCGGCGATCCTGGCCTCGGCGCGGACCTCGCCGGCCACCTCGCCCTCGACCGGCGGGCCCATGACGGCGCGCGCCGAGAGCACCTTGGCCCGGGTGACGTCGCGGGTGAACTCGGCGACGTAGTCGTCGGCCGGGTGGGTGACGAGCTGCTCGGGCGTGCCGATCTGGATGATCACGCCGTCCTTCATGATGGCGATGCGGTCGGCCAGGCGGATCGCCTCGTCGAAGTCGTGAGTGATGAAGACGATGGTCTTGTGCAGCAGAGTCTGCAGGCGCAGGAACTCGTCCTGCATCTCGCGCCGGATCAGCGGGTCGAGCGCCGAGAAGGGCTCGTCGAGGAACCAGATCTCCGGCTCGACGGCGAGCGAGCGGGCGATGCCGACGCGCTGCTGCTGGCCGCCGGAAAGCTCGCGCGGATAGTAGAGCTCGCGGCCCTGCAGGCCGACCAGCTCGATCATGGCGCGCGCGCGCTCCTCGCGACTGCGCCGGGCGACGCCCTGCACCTCGAGCGGGAAGGCGACGTTGCCGAGCACGGTAAGATGCGGCAGCAGGGCGAAGTGCTGGAACACCATGCCCATCTTGTGGCGCCGCAGCTCGATCATCTCCCGGTTCGAGGCCTTGAGCAGGTCGCGCCCCTCGAACAGGATCTCGCCGCCGGTCGGCTCGATCAGCCGCGACATGCAGCGCACCAGGGTCGACTTGCCGGAGCCCGACAGCCCCATGATGACGAAGATCTCGCCCTGGCGGACCTCGAGGCTGGCGTCGCGCACGGCGCCGATCAGGCCCGCCTCGGCGAGCGCCTGCTCGCTCACCGCGCCGCCGACGCCCGCCAGGAACTGCTCGGCGCCGTCGCCGAACAGCTTCCAGACATGCCGACAGCTCAGCTTCGCGGCTCGATTGTTCGATGGATCGTTCGCGGCCTCGCTCCCCGCAGAGTTTCCAGGGGTGGACGGGGCGCTGGCCGCTAAGGGCTCTTCCATGGCGGCACCTGCAATTGCTCGGGACCGATCGTCAAGCAGACCCGGCCGCCGGCTCCCCTCCCCCCGGACAGGGAACCGGCGGCTCCAGGCCTCGGCCGCCTAGTTCGCGCAGGCGATCCAGGGTTTCCAGGTGCTCTCGTAGGCGTCGATCCAGGCGCGGACGACGTCGTCCAGCTCCTTGCCGTCGAGGTCGACCTCGACGATCAGCGCACCCATGGCGTCGTTGTCGATCTTGAAGTTGCGGACGGCCTCGTAGGCGCAGGGCCACTTCTTCTCGCCCTCCTTCCAGCCGACCTTCTTGATCCAGCCGAAGGGCTTGCCGCAGTCGTAGGCCATGTCGGGATTGATGCCCCAGGAGGGGTCCTCGTAGCAGGCGTCGGTGTACTCGGGGAACTCGATCCACTCGCCCTCGAACTTCACCGTCGCCCAGTGCGGCGCGTAGACCCAGCCGAGCCAGGGGTCCTTGCGGGCATAGGCGGCTTCCAGCTCGGCGAAGAGCGCGGCGTCGGTGCCGGCATGGACCACCTCGTAGTCGAGGCCGAGGGACTCGGCGCGCTCGTCATCGAAGCCGGCCCAGGTCACCGGACCGCCCAGGTAGCGGCCGCGCGGGGCGGTCTCGGGCGTCGAGAAGGCCTCGGCGCAGTCGTTCAGCGCCTTCCAATCGGGCAGGCCGGGGCAGCGCTCCTTCATGTAGATCGGATACCACCACTCTTCCTTGGCCCACATGCCGGTCTCGCCCAGGTCGACCGTCTTGCCGGTCTTCAGGCTCTCTTCCATGGCCTGCTTGCCGGTGGTCTCCCACATCTCCATGGCGATGTGCAGGTCGCCGGACTCGAGGCCCGCGAACTGCGCGATGTAGTCGGCCTGCTGGTATTTGATGTTGTAGCCGGCCTTCATCAGGATCTCGCCCATCAGGTGGGTCGTGATGTACTGGCCGGTCCAGTCGTGGATCGTGAGGATGATCGGGTCCTTGGACTCGACGTCGGCCCGAGCTGCGGAACTGATTGCCGCGGGACCGATTGCCGCGACGGCCAAGGCCATGGCCCCGGCGGCGGCAACGCGGATGGTCGCGGTACCTGACATGACGCACCTCCTTGTTGTGGTTTTTGCCGCTTCCTTGCGGCCCGGGTCCCGCGAAGCGTCCCCCTTAGGGCCTGCAGGGTCGAGTTTCACCTCGACCCTTAAGGATGTCAACGCAACACGTGAGAATCTGACGGATTTTCCCTTATTTCGCTCGGTTAAAATTGTGTTTTTGTGGAATTCCGGTCAAGATGGCGGTCGAACCGCCGCATGGCCTCGCCAGAGGAGCCGCCTTGCGCCATTCCAAACGCCACGCCGAGATCCTTCGAATCGTCCGCGAGGAAGGCACCTGCGCCATCGCCGATCTCGCCAAGCGGCTCGGCGTGTCGCAGGAGACGATCCGGCGCGACGTCAAGCCGCTGGCCGTCGAAGGCCAGTTGCTCAAGATGCACGGCGCGGTCACCCTGCCCTTCCAGGTCGGCGAAGCGCCCTTCGAGCGGCGCCTGCGCGAGAACGCCGAGGCGAAGAAGGCCATCGCCATGCAGGCCGCCCGGCACATCGGCGACGGCGACTCGGTCATGCTCGACACCGGCACCACGACCAGCCTGCTGGCGCGCGAGCTGCTCAAGAAGCGCAACCTGACCGTGGTCACCAACTCCTCGGACATCGCCCGCACCCTGGCGACGGTCAACGGCAACACGGTCTTCATGGCCGGCGGCGAGCTGCGCGGCGACAACGGCGCCGCCTTCGGCCCCTCCGCCATCGCCTTTGTCGAGCGCTTCAAGGTGCGCCACGCGATCATCTCGATCGGCGCCATCGACGTCGAGGTCGGGCCGATGGACTACAACTTGGACGAGGCCGAGTTCGGCCGCCGGGTCCTGGAGCGAGGCGAGCGGGCGACCCTGGTCACCGACGGCTCCAAGTTCGGCCGCTCCGGCCTGGTCAAGGTCTGCGACTTCGCCGACGTCGACCTGCTGGTGACCGATGCCCTGCCGCCGCGCGACCTCTCCCTCGTGCTGGAGGAGGCCGGGGTCACCGTCGAAGTGGCGCCGCCGGTCCAGGTCGCGGCGTGAAGCAAGCTTTCGTTAACCGCGTTTCTTAACCATAAGCCCTTGATTTTCAGGGGCTATAGCCGACACATCGGGATTCTGTTAACCTCTCCGGCAAGCTCGAATGGGCACCGGAGAAATTGTCATGATCGCTTTTGCTGCCAAGCGGGCCGGGGCGTGCCTGAGCCTCGCCCTCCTGCTCGCCGTGGGGGCCGCGGCCCAGGCCGCCGACGTGCGGGTCCACCGCGGCTCGCAGGTCACGGTCGAATCGGCCGACGTTCAGCGCCAGCAGGACGGCACGCGCGTCGCCGTGCAGCGCGGCCGCGCCATCGAGCGGGCCGCCCCGGCGAAGGTCGTCGAGCGGGCGCCGCGCATCTCCTTTAGCGCCGGCGAGGAGGTCTGGCTGGTCGACCGCAAGACCGGCAAGCTCGTGGTCTGCGAGCTGCGCCGGACCGCGGACTTCGGCCGCGACAAGATCCGCTGCACCGACCGCTCGCTGTCCCGGCTGCTGCGCTGACCCGCCGGCCTTGCCGCCCGGCCGCGGTTGATCGGCCGAACGCGCCGGCCTAGCCTGCGGCCAGGGGTGGCAACGACCGGACGCAAGCTCCGGACGGGGCGGGAGAAGGGCTCGTGGCGCGGCGATGGATCGCATGGCTGCTCTGCCTGCTGCCGGCGCTGCCGGCGGCGGCGGAGGAGCTGACCGGGACGCTGGAGAAGGTCGCCGAGACCGGCCGCCTGGCCATCGGCCACCGGGACGCCTCCTATCCCTTCTCCTACCTCGACCAGCAGGGCCGCGCGACCGGCTACTCCGTCGCGCTTTGCCTGCGGGTCGCCGAGCAGGTTCAGGCGAGCCTCGGCCTGGACGCGCTGGCCCTGGACTTCGTGCCGGTGACGCCCGAGAACCGCATGGGACGCCTGCTGGACGGCACGATCGACATCGAGTGCGGCTCGACCACCAACACCCTGACCCGCCAGGAACAGGTCGACTTCAGTCACATCATCTTCGTCACCGGGGCCAAGCTGCTGGTCAAGGCGAACCGCGGCATCCACGACTTCGGCGACCTGGACGGCAAGCGCCTGGCCCTGGCCAGCGGCACGACGACGGAGGTCGGCGTCAAGTCGGTGATCGAGCGCCTCGGCATGGAGGTCGTGGTGGTGCCGGTGCAGGACCACGACGAGGGCTTCGCGGCCCTCGAGAGCGACGCGGTGGACTGCTACATCTCCGACCACATCCTGCTGCACGGCCTCAGGCAGCAGGCCGAGACGCCCGACGACTACATCGTGGTCGGCGAGTTCCTGTCCTACGAGCCCTACGCGCTGATGCTGCGGCGCGACGACGCCGCCTTCCGCCTGGTCGTCAACCGCACGCTCTCCGAGCTGTTCCGCACGGACGAGATCGAGCTGATCTACCGCGACTGGTTCGAGCCCCTGGGCGCCCGGCCGGGCGACCTGCTGCGCGCCGCCGTGCGCCTGCAGGCCTTGCCGAAATGACCTGCGGCTACGTGGTCTCGGGAACGACCAAGTAGCCTGCGGCTACTTGGTCTCCGCGACATAGACCCCGCCCCAATCCGGCGGCGGCGGCTCCGTCTCGTTCTGCTCGATGCGGTCCTCGTAGAGGTCGTAGAGCGGGCCCAGCTCGAGGCCCGGGTCGAGGTCGCGGCACTCGCTGGCCAGGGCGCGGGCGCGCTCCCATTCTCGGTTGCGGTAGGCGTCGAGCATCTTGCCGTGGCGCTCGCCGAGGGCCTGGAAGGCCGCGTCCCGGGTCAGCGCCTGCTCGCCGAGCAGCGTGAAGATGTGCTCCGGCTCCTGCCGGCCCTTGACCGCGATCAGGTCCAGCTCCAGCAGGGCATAGCGCTCGCCGGCGATCGCCGCCGTCTCGGCGCCGATGATAATGTGAACGCCGTAGTTCTTCGACTGCCCTTCGAGCCGCGAGGCCAGGTTCACGGAATCGCCGATCACCGAATAGTCGAAGCGCTGGTCGGAGCCGAGGTTGCCGACCGTGCACTCGCCGGTGTTGAGGCCGATGCCGATGCGCAGCGGCTTGAAGTCCTCACCGGACTGCGCGGCCTCCGCCGCCATGGTCTCGTTCAGGACCTCGAGGCGCTTCAGCATGTCGAGCGAGGCGCTGCAGGCGTTGAGCGCATGCTCCTCGTCGTCGATGGGCGCGTTCCAGAAAGCCATGATCGCGTCGCCCATGTACTTGTCGATCGTGCCGTTGCGCTCGAGGATCGCCTCGGTCATGGGCGTCAGCAGCCGGTTGATCAGCGTCGTCAGGCCCTGCGGGTTGTCGCGGTACTGCTCGGAGATGCCGGTGAAGCCGCGGACGTCGCAGAACAGGAAGGTCATGCCCCGGGTCTCGCCGCCGAGCACCAGGCGGTCCGGGTCCTGCGCGAGCTGCTCGACCAGCGCGGGCGAGAGGTACTGCTGAAAGGCCGAGCGCACCTGCCGCCGCCGGGCCTCCTCGCGGAAGTAGTTCTCGTAGACCAGGAAGGCGTGCAGCGCGAAGGCCGTGCAGAGGCCGAAGGCCACGTCGATCAGGATCAGCTCCTCGACGAAGAGGTACCAGGAGCCGGCCACGAACGAGGCCGCCACGAGACCGCCGAGCACCAGGGACCAGAAGGCGCCGAGCAGCGGCACGATGATGATGATCAGGATGGAGATCGTCGCCGCCACGACGATCTCCGCGCCGTCGGCGTAGTTCGGCCTGACGAGCTGCGTCCGGGTCAGGAAGGCTTCCAGGAGCTGGGCATGGACCTCGACGCCGGGCACGGCATCGTTGACCGGCGTCGCCTTGATGTCCTGCAGGCCGATGGCCGAGGTGCCGATGAAGACCACGTTGCCGGTCAGCGACTCGGGCGGTGCCGTGCCGTTGATCACGTCCTTGGCCGGGATGTAGCGGCTCTTGTCGAGCGGCGAGTAGTAGACCCAGACCCGGCCCTTGGGGTCGGTCGGGATCTCCGTGCCGGCCAGCACGATGCTCTTGACGCCCGCTTCGTCGGACTTGATGGCGTAGGTGGTCTGGCCGGTCGCGACCCGCAGCGCTTCAAGGGACAGCGCCGGGATGATCTCGTCGCCGACGGTGATCATCGCCGGCACGCGGCGCACCAGCCCGTCGGATTCCGGGATGATCGTGAAGGAGCCGTGGCCGGTGGCGGTCTTCTCGAGCTCCGGCCGGTTGCGCACCAGGCCCTTGAAGTTCAGCAGCTTGGCCCGGGGATCGGGCCCGAGGATGCCGAAGGAATGGGGCTTGATCGGGTGGGTCTCGAGATCGGTCGCCTGCGGCAGGCCGGACTCGCCGATCACCACCCGGCTCTTGGCGAAGGTCTCGGCGAGGATCATGTCGTTGTCCGGCAGGGCGTTCAGCTCGCCCCTGAGCTTGTCGCTCAGTTGCGGCAGGTGACTGGCGATGCGCGACGGCGAGAGCCTGTCGGGCTCCGCGAAGACCATGTCGAAAGCCACCACGATGGCGTTGTAGGCCATGAGCTGGGAGGTCAGCTTGGCGATGGTCGTCCGGGGCCAGGGCCACTGGCCGATCTCGCCCAGGCTCGCTTCGTCGACGTCGACGATGACGATCGGCTGCTGGGCCGGCTGCCGCGGCTTCATGAACTGGTAGAAATCGAAGATCTTGAGCCGGAAGAACTCGATCGGCGCCGGGTCCCAGATGCGCAGCGCGATCATCGCGGCGAGCAGAACGAGCGCGAGGATCCGGCCGATGCGTATGCGATCGACCAGGCGCCTGAAGAAGCGTCTCAGCGGCGAGGCCCGGCCCGGGGCGCGGCGGCTTTCTCCCAGCCCCCCGGGGATCATGGCCCCCCTTCTCTCCGCCAGATCCGTCATGGACGCGCCGTCACCGGGCGGTCCCCGCCGGCCACCCGACGCTCCCTCGTTTGCCCTCGCAAGCGTCTTGCCGGCAGTGTCTCACAGCGCGATGGGCGAGAACAGCGGCCTTGGGACCACCCGGGGCCCGCGCTCAGCCCTGCCAAAGCCCCTCGCGGAGCAGCTCGTCCATGGTCGCCTCGATCGACTCGCGCAGGACGTCGACCACCAGGTCGATCTGGCCGCGGTCCAGGATCAGCGGCGGCGAGAGCACGTTGAGGTGCCCGACCGGCCGGACGATGACGCCGCGCTTCTGGCATTGCGCGGCGATCCGGCTGCCGATCTTGACCTCGGCCGGGAACAGCGCCTTGCTCTCCTTGTCGGCGACGTTCTCGACGCACATCATGAAATGGCT
>JANQLT010000178.1 GCA_028280455.1 Kiloniellales bacterium | reverse complement strand
CCGCATGCGCGGTTTCTCCCTCTTCAAGAAGATCCCCACTTGGGACGATCTGACCTTCCTGCCGGGCACCCTGACCCGCTTCGTGATCGAGGGCTATCGCGAGAAGTGCCTGACCAAGACGGTCATCGGCCCGCGCGCCTAGCGGCCGCTGGAGCTCGACATCCCGACCTACGTCACCGGCATGTCCTTCGGCGCGCTCTCCTTCGAAGCCAAGACGGCCTTGGCGCGCGGCGCGACCATGGCCGGCACCGCGACCTGCTCCGGCGAAGGCGGCATGATCCCCGACGAGCGGCGCTATTCCTCCAAGTGGTTCTACCAGTGCATCCAGTCGCGCTACGGCTTCAACCCGCACCACCTGCGCCTGGCCGACGGCTGCGAGTTCTTCATCGGCCAGGGCTGCAAGGTCGGCCTCGGCGGCCACCTGATGGGCCAGAAGGTGACCGACCAGGTCGCCGAGATGCGCTCGCTGCCGGCCGGCATCGACCAGCGCTCGCCGGCCCGCCACCCCGACTGGCTCGGCCCCGACGACCTGGCGCTGAAGATCAACGAGATCCGCGAGGCGACCAACTGGGAGATCCCGATCCAGCTCAAGCTGGGCGCGGCCCGCGTCTACGACGACGTGCGCATGGCGGCCAAGACCGATCCCGATTCGATCTACATCGACGGCATGGAAGGCGGCACCGGCGCCGGCCCGCACCTGGCGACCGAGGAGACCGGCGTGCCGGGCATCGCGGCGATCCGCCAGGCCCGCAAGGCGCTGGACGACGTCGGCAAGACCGGCGAGATCTCGCTGGTCTACGCCGGCGGCATCCGCAACGGCGGCGACGTCGCCAAGGCCCTGGCGCTGGGCGCCGACGCGGTGGCCATCGGCCACTCGGTCATGATGGCGCTGAACTGCAACAAGGACATCCCGGAGGCCGACTACGAGGCCGAGATGGGCGTCGAGGCCGGCTACTGCTACCACTGCCACACGGGGCGCTGCCCGGTCGGCGTGGCGACGCAGGACCCGGTGCTGCGCAAGCGGCTCGATCCGGACGCGGCGGCCGAGCGGGTCTATAACTTCCTGCACTGCCTGGCCATCGAGTGCCAGATGATGGCCCGCGCCTGCGGCAAGACCAACGTCCACTCGCTGGAGCCGGAAGACCTGGCGGCCCTGACCATGGAAGCCTCGGCCCTGGCCATGGTGCCGCTGGCCGGCTCGCAGCACACCGTCGGCCAGCCCGACATGACGCGCTACTGAGCCGGCGTGGAGAGACCCTGCCGGCCTCATCCTTCGTCAGGCTCAGGATGAGGCTCCAGGGCCGGAGATAGAGGCGCCTCATGCTGAGCCTGACGAAGCATGAGGCCGGCACGACCGCCGGCAACGGCAAGGACCGGGAAGCGAGACCATGAGCGACCAACAGGACATCGATCACTTCATCAAGACCGACGGCCTCGACAGCGAGCGCGAGAAGGAGATCGGCCAGCACATCGGCTATCGCTACGACGTCAACCTGCTGCCCGACTACGAGCGCCTGACGCCCTTCCTCAAGGCCTACATGGAGACCATGGGCTGGGACGACCTCAACTGGCTGGAGGACGTCCACATGGGCTACGAGGAAGGCAAGCCGGCGGTCTTCGACCGCAACATCAACGGCTGGGTGCAGGTGCCGGCCTCGATCGAGCTGCCGGACAACCAGCAGGACCGCGACATGATCGCGCGCGAGCTGCTGATCAAGTTCCAGATGTCGCCGCGCCACCCGCTGGTCGACCTGAAAAAGGCTTATGCCAAGTTCTGATCGCGGCGCGCCCGACTCGCCGGGCGCGACAGCGGGAGACGATGGCCGGCCCTTCGATGCGGTGATGCGGCCGGCCGAGGCGGCGGAGAGCCTGCCGCCCCGGTGCTACAGCAGCCAAGACTTCCTCGACCTCGAGATCGAGCGCCTGTTCCGGCGCGGCTGGCATTGTGTCGGCCGCGCCGATCGATTGAGCGATGGCGAGTCCTATGCCGCCATCGAGCTCGCCGGCTGCCCCCTGCTGCTGCTGCGCGACGCCGACGGTACGCTGCGCGCCTTCGCCAATAGCTGCCGGCACCGCGGCACGCGCCTGCTCGACGGCGACGGTAGCTGCCGGCGCATCGTCTGCCCCTTCCACGGCTGGACCTACGCCTTGGACGGCCGCCTCATCGGCGCGCCGGAGATGGAGGAGACCCTCGACTTCCTGAAAGAGGACTACGGGCTCCTGCCGCTGCGTTTGGGGACCCGCGACGGCTTCGTGTTTCTGAGCCTCGACGCGGATGCGCCCGAGCTCGAGGTCTGGCTCGGCGATTTCTCCGCGCTGCACGCGCCCTGGTCGCTCGGCGACATGGTCACCGCCCGCCGCCGGGAGATCGAGGCGCCCTGCAACTGGAAGCTCTATCTCGAGGTCTTCAACGAGTACTACCACCTGCGCAGCGTGCACCCGCGCTCGATCGCCGGCCTGTTCGACCGGCCGGACCCGCCCGAGGCCGTCACCGGCCAATACCTGACCCAGTTCGGCAGCCACGAAGGCACCGCGGGCCTGCTGGACCGGCATCGCGATCTGGCCATGCCGGCCATCGAGAGCCTGGCCGGCCGCAACCGCGGCGGCACGCGCTACACCTGGCTGATGCCGGGCTTCGCCTTCGCCGTCACCACGGACCTGCTCTGGATGCACCAGGTCACGCCCCTGGCGCCGGACCGCACGAAGGTCACCATGACCGCCTGCTTCCCAAGCGCGGCTTTCGACCTGCCCGACTACGAGGCGCGGGCGGCCGCCTACTTCGAGCGTCTCGACCTGGCGATCGCGGAGGACCTGGCCGTGCTGGCCGAACAGCAGGCCGGCCTCAGCTCGCCCCTGGCCCGCCCCGGCCGCTTCTCCCGCCTGGAGCCCAACGTCGCCGCCTTCGGCCGTTGGCTCGCCGGTCGCGTCTCGGACGGCTAGAGTGTTGCCGGTTTGGGTGGCATCGCCGACCCGCTGCTAAGGAGAAACGAACCGCCCCCTCACCCAGCTCCGGCTAGGCTCGGCTGCGCCTCGCCAAGCCTGCGCATCCCTCTCCCCCGTCGGGGGAGAGGGCTGTGGAGGC
>JANQLT010000147.1 GCA_028280455.1 Kiloniellales bacterium | reverse complement strand
ACTTTGGACCCCAAATCAGGCTTGACCACGAACACAGATGCTCTCCCCCGTCGGGGGAGAGGGCGTGGAGGCTTAGCGAAGCCGAAGGCTGAGCTTAGCCGGAGCTGGGTGAGGGGGCGGTTCGTTTCCCTTTGGCAGACGGCGCGCGTCAGGTCGCGCCGCGGAACGGGCCGAAGCCGCTGGTGCGGTGCTCGACCTGGAAGACGTTGTTGTAGAGGTTGGCGACCCACTGCTTGCCCTCGGTGGTCAGCTCCAGGTAGCCCAGAGCCGGCTCGATGAAGGGCTGCACGCAGGTCCAGAAGAACTCCGGATACTTGTCCAGCAGGTCGGCAGGGTTGTCGTAGCTCAGCGTCTCGGCGACGCCGGTCTCGACGAACTCGTAGAAGAGCGCGTTGACCTTGCGGTGATAGAAGGGATCGGCGAGCTGGCCGATCAGGTCGGCGGCGCGCACCAGGGCGGCTTCGGAGCGTGTATCGCCGTGCTCGTCGCCGTCCGGCACGGGAAAGCGCGTCAGCTCTATCGAGCGGACGATCCGCTCCTCGTCGATGAAGTCCGAGTTCTTGAAGCGGTCCCGGGCGTAGATCTTGCCGCGCTCGATGTGATAGGGCGCCAGGAAGGCGTCGGACGAGCCGCGCGGCGGCGCCACCCTGCCGCCCTTGTCGTCGATCACCACCTCGTGGTCGCTGTCGCCTTTGCAGATGCCGCGCACGTAGCCGATGTCGTGCACGAGGAGCGCGCAGGTGTAGTGCAGCCAGTCCTCGGGGGTCAGCGCCTCCGACAGCAGCCGGCCACGGATGATCTGCTGGCCGACGAGCGTCACCATCATGGTGTGCTCGACGTTGTGGTAGAGCGCGTCGGTGTTGCCGAGACGCTCCAACACGAGCCGCGCCGCGCCGCCGATGTAGGCCGCGTATTCCGGCCGCCGGTTCGAATAGTATTGGAGGTAGAGGTCCGCGAGATAGTCACCGAAGTGGCTGGCCATCACGGCCGTCGGATTGAGCACGACAGGTGGCCTCCAGACTGGCGACGGGTCCCCGAACGGACCCGCAGTATAGAGCCTGCCGTGAAACCTCGAAACGGCCCGTCTGGGACCGCCGGTGCCTGTTCCGCGCCCGCCGGAGCAGGGCGCCGGGCCGGGGGCCGTCCGACGGGAAAGCGCTCTAGGTGGAAAATCCGGACGCCGATACGCCGCGCGCCGGGCGAGATGCCCGGCGCGCTGGTCGGCCGTCGCGGGTCGGTCAGCCCTGCGGCTGGGAGGCGAAGCCGTTGGGGTCCGGGTTGTCCGGCCGGCGCCGGTGCTCGGCCATGAACTGGTCGAACTCGGCCTTGTCCTTGGCCTGGCGCAGGCGCTCCAGGAAGTCCATGAAGGCCTTCTGCTCGTCCTCCAGGCGGCGCAGCGTCTCCTCGCGATACTCGTCGAAGGCATGGTTGCCGCTCGAGGCGCTCCGCCCGCCGTTGCGGAACCAGCCGTTGCCGTTGCGCTTGCTGCCCTCGTGGTGCCAGCGGCCCCGCGCGCTCCTACCCCAACAACCCATGCGTCCACTCCATATCAGGTAGCCCAGGATGGCCAAGCCGATCGGCCAGAAGATGATGAACCCCAAGACCATGACGGCAATCCAGGCCGGCTTGCCGTAGTCGTCCAGTCTCGCCGCAATCTCCATCGGTTCCCTCATGTGAATGTATTTTACATTCACATAGATGCGCTCGACCGGGCCGCCTGTCAAGGGACCGGGCAGAGAAAACCGCCGGTTTTTCGGCTATTCGGCCGGTTCGGGCCCAGAGCTCGGCCCCGGTGTTCGACACGGGGGTCCGGCCCCGGGGCTCGACCCGCGGTCCCGGCGCCGCCTCAGCCCTCGCCGTCCGGCCGCAGACCGAGGCCGCGCAGGTAGACCAGGCCGCCGGCCTCGAGCAGGTCCTCCGGGCTCATCGGCAGCTTGCGCCGGGCGCCGTCGCCCCGCGCGAAAAGCGCCGCGATGCCATGGGACAGGGCCCAGAAGTGCAGGGCCATCATCAGCGGCGGCGGCCGGTCGGCCGGCGGCAGCCGGCTGCAGAGCGCCTCCGAGGCGCGGCGCAGGATGGCGAAGGCCTGGTCCGCGGCCTGGGCCAGCTCGGGGCTGGCGTCGGGCGGCACCTGGGCTTCGAACATCGCCGTGTAGAGCGCCGGCTCCTCGCGGGCGAAGCGGAGGTAGGCCCGGCCGACCGCCTCGAAGGCGGTGGTCGGGTCGGGCCGGCCGTCGTCCCAGGCCGCCGTCAGGGCCGCGGCGAACTGCTCGAAGCCGCGCCGCGCCACGTCGGCCAGCAGGGCGTCCCGGTCGCGGAAGTGGCGATAGGGCGCGGCCGGGCTGACGCCGGCCTCGCGGGCGGCCTCCGCGAAGGTGAAGCCCTCCGCCCCCTTCTCGGCGATCAGCTTGATCGCCGCCAGGACCAGGGCCTCGCGAAGGTTCCCGTGATGATAGCTCCGGCGCCCGGAGCCCTGTTTCGACCAAGGCATGTGAAGGTCTTTTACATCAGATAGCCGGCAAGTGGGACGATTTCCGGCCCCCTTCGCCGTTCCGGGCCGATTCGTGGTAGAGTGCCGCCATGATAGAGCGTCTCGAGAAGGCCATCGCCCGGCTCCGAAGTCTCCCGAAGGAGAGGCAAGAGGACGCGGCCGAGCTCATCCTGAGCCTGGTCGAGCATGACTCCGACTCTCTCCAGTTGACGGACGCACAGGCGGCCGAGGTCGAGCGTCGGATGCGGGAGCCGAGCGGTTTCGTTGCCCACGCGGAGGTCGAGGCCTTTCTCCGAAGCCGGACTGCATGAAGGTTCGGTGGACGCTCGACGCGGTCGACGACCTCACCAACATCAGCGACTACATCGCAGACCGAAATCCAGAAGCCGGGCGCATGGTCGTGCAATAGCGGCTGGCGTCGCGCGCCGTCACACCCAGCGGAACACCGCCAGGGCGTAGAGAACCGCGATGACCAGGGGCGCCCAGAGGGGCGGGCCGACCAGGCCGAGCCAGGCGAGGAAGATGTAGGCGCTGCCGAGCAGGGAGATGAACAGGCGGTCGCCGCGGGTGGTGTCGAGGCCGAGCACGCCGCGGCGCGGCGCGCCGCCGGGCGACAGGCGCTCCCAGACCGTCATGGTGATCAGGCAGAGCAGGATGAAGCCGAAGAAGGCGGCGGTCGGCCAGGTCCAGGCCATCCAGGTCAGGCCCATGACGTCTCTCCCCGCTCAGACCCGGCCAAGGGCGAAGCCCTTGGCGATGTAGTTGCGCACGAAATAGATCACGAAGGCGCCCGGGATGATGGTCAGAGTCCCGGCCGCGGCCAGCAACCCGAGCTCGTAGCCCGCCGTGCTCGCGGTCCTGGTCATGGTCGCGGCGATCGGCTTGGCCTCGACCGAGGTCAGGGTCTTGGCCAGCAGCAGCTCGACCCAGGAGAACATGAAGCAGAAGAAGGCGGCGACGCCGATGCCCGCCGCGATCGTCGGGATGAAGATCTTCACGAAGAAGCGCGGGAAGGAGTAGCCGTCGACGTAGGCGGTCTCGTCCAGCTCCTTGGGCACGCCCGACATGAAGCCTTCCAGGATCCAGACGGCGAGCGGGATGTTGAACAGCGTGTGCGCCAGCGCCACCGCGATGTGGGTGTCGAAGAGGTTGATCGCCGAATAGAGCTGGAAGAAGGGCAGCGCGAAGACCGCGGGCGGCGCCATGCGGTTGGTCAGCAGCCAGAAGAAGAGGTGCTTGTCGCCGGTGAAGCGGTAGCGCGAGAAGGCGTAGGCGGCCGGCAGGGCGACGGCCACCGACAGCACGGTATTGAACGAAACGTAGATCAGCGAGTTGACGTAGCCCATGTACCAGGTCGGGTCCGTGAAGATCTTGACGTAGTTCTCCACGGTGAAGTTCTGCGGCCAGAGCGTGAAGCTGCCGAGGATCTCGTTCGTGGTCTTGAACGACATGTTCAGCAGCCAATAGATCGGCAGCATCAGGAAGATGATGTAGAGGGTCGGCACCAGCCAGGTCACGCGTCTCATTGCTGGGCCTCGTTGCGCATCATCAAGGTGTAGAAGACCCAGCTCAGCAGCAGCACGATCAGGAAGTAGATCAGCGACATGGCCGCCGCCGGCCCGAGGTCGAACTGGCCGAGCGCGACCTTCACCAGGTCGATCGACAGCAATGTAGTCGCGTTGCCCGGGCCGCCGCCGGTCAGCACCGAGGGCTCGGTGTAGATCATGAAGGAGTCCATGAAGCGCAGCAGGATCGCGATGGTCAGCACGCGCTTCAGCTTGGGAAGCTGGATATGGCGGAAGATGGCCAGGGGCTTGGCGCCGTCGATCTTGGCCGCCTGATAGTAGGCGTCGGGGATCGAGACCAGGCCGGCGTAGGACAGCAGCACGACCAGTGAGGTCCAGTGCCAGACGTCCATGACGATCAGGGTGAACCAGGCGTCGCCCGGCTGCTGGGTGAAATTGAAGTCGAAGCCGATCTCGTTCAGCGTGCGGCCGAGCAAGCCGATGTCGGGCAGGGCGAAGATGTTCCACATCGCGCCGACGACGTTCCAGGGTATCAGCAGCGGCAGCGCCATCAGCACCAGGCAGACCGAGACCCAGGGCCCCTTGCGCGGCATGGCCAGCGCGATCGCCAGGCCGAGCGGCACCTCGATCAGCAGGATCGTGCCGGTGAAGAGGATCTGGCGCCCCAGGGCGGCGTGGAAACGCTCCGAGAGCAGCACCTCCTGGAACCAGCGCACGCCGGCCCAGAGGAAGACGTTGTCGCCGAAGGTCTCCTGGACCGAGTAGTTGACCACGGTCATCAGCGGGATGACCGCGTTGAAGGCGACCAGCGCGACCACCGGGATGACGAAGAGCCAGGCCCTCTCGTAGCGCGTCTTACGCATGGCCGCCTCCGATCACCCAGCCCTCGTGGTAGACCTGCGTGAAGCGCGGGTCGAAGCGCAGGAAGGCGCCGTCCGAGGGGATCGAGTCCGCGTCCGTGACCAGTAGCTTGATCTTGTGGCCCTCGTGGCGCGTGTCGACGATCTGGAAGCGGCCGGCGTCGCTCACCTTCTCGACCCGCACTGGCAGGCCCTCGTCGGCGAAGCTGACGAACTCCGGCCGGACGCCGATCTCCAGCCGGCCGCTCTGGTCGTCGCGACAATCGGCCGCGTTGGCCGTCTCGATCGAGACGCCGTCGACCATGGCCGTGCGGTTCTCGACCCGGCAGGGCAGGACGTTCATGCCCGGCGAGCCGATGAAGTGTCCGACGAAGGTGTGCTGCGGCCGCTCGAAGAGCTCGACCGGCGTGCCGACCTGCACGACCTGGCCTTCGTTCATCACCACGACCGTCTCGGCGAAGGTCAGCGCCTCGGTCTGGTCGTGGGTGACGTAGATCATGGTGGTCTCGATGCGCTGATGCAGCTCCTTCAGCTTGGAGCGCAGCAGCCACTTGAGGTGCGGGTCGATCACCGTCAGCGGCTCGTCGAACATGATGACGTTGACGTCCGAGCGCACCAGCCCGCGGCCGAGCGAGATCTTCTGCTTGCCGTCGGCGGTCAGGCCCGCGGCGCGGCGCTGCAAGGTCGGCGTCAGGTCGATCATCTCGGCGATATCGCGCACCCGCCGGTCGACCTCGCCGGCCTCGACGCCGCGGTTGCGCAGCGGGAAGGCCAGGTTGTCGTAGACCGTCATGGTGTCGTAGACGACCGGGAACTGGAACACCTGGGCGATGTGCCGCTTGTCCGGCGGCAGGTCGGTGACGTCCTGGTCGTCGAACAGGATGCGCCCCTCGGTCGGCTGCAGCAGGCCCGAGATCAGGTTGAGCAGCGTGGTCTTGCCGCAGCCCGACGGCCCGAGCAGCGCGTAGGCGCCGCCGTCCCGCCACTCCACGTCGAGCTGCTTGAGCGCCCAGTCCGCCGGCGCGGAGGGCGCGGGCAGGTAGCTGTGCCGCAGGCTCTGGAGCGTGATCTTGGCCATGGCGTCAGGCCGCGATCAGCCGGCCGTCGGCGTCGAAGTAGAGCGCCTGGGCCATGTCGACGTAGAGCCGCGCGTCGCTGCCGACCTTGAAGGCGTGGATGCCGTGGGACTGCGACACCCAGGTGCGCTCGCCCATGGTGAAGTGGATGATGCTCTCCGAGCCGGACAGCTCGGTGACCATGACCTTGCCGTCGACCACGACGGGCAGCGCGCCGGCCTTCTCCGTGGTGACGTGGTGCGGCCGGACGCCCAGCGTGTAGTCGCCGTCGGCCAGCGAGGCGTAGCGCTCGGCCACCGGCCAGCGGGCCTGCGGGCCGAGCACGAACTCGGAGCCGGCTTTCGAGATCTTGGCGATGTTGATCGGCGGGTCCGAGAAGACCTGGGCGGAGATGATGTCGCCCGGCTTGCGGTAGAGCGTCCCGGTCGGCCCGAACTCGACGACCCGGCCCTCGTAGAGGGTCGCGGTATGGCCGCCGAAGAGCAGCGCCTCGGAGGGCTCCGTGGTGGCGTAGACGACAATGCAGTGCCGGTCGGCGAAGAGCCGCGGCAGCTCGTCGCGCAATTCCTCGCGCAGCTTGAAGTCGAGGTTGGCCAGGGGCTCGTCGAGCAGCACCAGGTCGGCCTCCTTGACCAGCGCCCGCGCCATGGCCGTGCGCTGCTGCTGGCCGCCGGAAAGCTCGCTCGGCCGGCGCTGCAGCATCGGCGTCAGCTTGAGCAGCTCGGCGATGGACTCGACCCGCTGCTTGATCGCCTGGCTCGGCGTGCCGGCGACGCGCAGGGGCGAGGCGATGTTCTCGAAGACCGTCAGGTGCGGATAGTTGATGAACTGCTGATAGACCATCGAGACGTTGCGCTTCTGCACCGCCACGCCGGTCACGTCCTTGCCGTCGAACCAGATCTCGCCGTCGCTGGGCCGCTCGAGCCCGGCCATCAGCAGCATCAGGGTGGTCTTGCCGGCGAGCGTCGTGCCGAGCAGCGTGTTGAAGCTGCCGGCCTCGAGCTTGAGGTCGGTCGGGTAGATGTGGGTCTCGGCCCCCACCCGCTTCGTCACGTTTCTCAGTTCCAGGCTCATGGCCTCGTGGTCTCGCCGATCGTCATGGGAACGAAGTCCGTCGTTGCTCGCCCGGCCGGCGGACCGAGGCGCGTTCCGAATCTCCTGGAACGCGCCCCGGCCGCGGCCGAAGAGTCAGGTCCTCGCGGACCTCAACTCAGTTGGCGGCCCAGCGCTTGATGAGCTCGTCGTAGTTGACGGTCTCACCCTTGGGCTTCTCGTTGGCGAGCTTGGCCTTGGGGCCGTCTTCGCGTCCGAGCCACTCCGAGGGGTCCTTCTCCTCGTTGAGGCGCGGGCCGCAGCCGCCGTAGACGTTGGCCTGCTCGTCGGCCGCCTGCATGCGGGCCATGGTCTGGTCCATCTCGGCGGCCAGACGGTCCATGGCCTCCTGCGGCGTGAAGGCGCCGGAGTTCACGTCACCGATCTGCTGCCACCAGATCTGCGCCAGCTTCGGATAGTCCGGCACGTTGATGCCCGTCGGCGACCAGAGCACGCGGTCGGGCGAGCGGTAGAACTCGACCAGGCCGCCGAGCTTGGGCGCGCGCTCGGTGAAGGACTCGTGGCGGATGGTGCTGTCGCGGATGATGGTCAGGCCGACATGGCTCTTGCGCACGTCGACGGTCTTGGAGACCACGAACTGGGCGTAGAGCCAGGCCGCCTTGCGCCGGTCGACGGGAGTCGACTTGAACAGGGTCCAGGAGCCGGCGTCCTGATAGCCGAGCTTCTGGCCTTCCTGCCAGTAGGGGCCGTGCGGCGAGGGGGCCATGCGCCAGAGCGGATTGCCGTCGTCGTCGACCGTGTTGTTGCCCTCGCTCTTCGGCGCGACCATCGAGGCGGTGAAGGCCGTGTACCAGAAGATCTGCTGGGCGACGTTGCCCTGCGAGAGCGCCGGCAGCGACTGGTAGAAGTCGTAGCTGGCCGCCCCCGGAGGCGCGTACTGGCGCAGCCACTCGTCCCACTTGCGGATGGCGTAGACCGAGGCCGGGCCGTTGGCTTCGCCGCCGCGGCTGACCGAGGCGCCGGCCGGGTTGCAGGAGCCGGCCTCCATGCGGATGCCCCACTCGTCGATCGGCACGCCGTTCGGCACGCCCTTGTTGCCGGTGCCGGCCATCGACAGCCAGGCGTCGGTCATGCGCCAGCCGAGGTCCGGTGCGCGCTTGCCGTAGTCCATGTGGCCGTAGACCCGGACGCCGTCGATCTCCTTCACGTCGTTGGTGAAGAAGTCGGCGATGTCCTCGTAGGCCGACCAGTTGCGCGGCACGCCGAGGTCGTAGCCGTACTTCTCCTTGAAGCGCTTCTGCAGGTCCGGATTGTCGAACCAGTCCTTACGGAACCAGTAGAGGTTGGCGAACTGCTGGTCGGGAAGCTGATAGAGCTTGCCGTCCGGCCCGGTGGTGAAGGACTTGCCGATGAAGTCGTCGATGTCGAGCGTCGGCAGGGTGACGTCCTTGCCCTCGCCGGCCATCCAGTCGGTCAAGTTGACGGCGAGCTGCAGACGCGAGTGCGTGCCGATCAGGTCGGAGTCGTTGATGTAGGCATCGTAGAGATTGCGGTTGGTCTGCATCTGGGTCTGCACCGCCTGCACCACCTCGCCCTCGCCGAGGAGCTGGTGGTTGACCTTGATGCCGGTGATCTCCTCGAAGGCCTTGGTCAGAGTCTCCGACTCGTAGGTGTGGGTCGGGATGGTCTCGGAGAGGACGTTGATCTCCATGCCCTTGAAGGGCTCGGCGGCCTTGATGAACCACTCCATCTCCGCCATCTGCTCGTCCTTGCTGAGCGTCGACGGCTGGAACTCGTTCTCCACCCAGCGTTTGGCGGCATCCATGTCCGCCAAGGCCGGTGCCGTCCCGATGGCCAGCGCCAAGGCCGCCGCCGGGATCGCGTTTCGGACTGACATGTTCACTCCCTCCTTGTTTGCGCCGGTCTTCTCTTGGGCCGGGACGGGGCGCAGCTTTCGCCCGGCTCGTTCTCTGTCGGCCGGCCGGCCGACAGCCTGTGCTTGGATCCAGCTCATTGCAACGCCGCCCTACGGGCGTCCGGCGCCGAGCGGCCGTCGAGCCAGGCGGCGAGATTCGCCTGGGCCTCGGCCGGCAGGTGCAGGCCGAGCTTCGAGCGGCGCCACAAGATGTCATCGGCGCTGCGCGCCCATTCGCAGCGCAGCAGATAGTCCGCTTCGGCCTCGTAGAGGCCCTCCGCCAGGAGCCGGCCGAGGTCCTCGAGGCAGCTCGCCTGGCCGACCAGGGCCTCGACCCGGGTGCCGTAGGCGCGCACGTAGCGCCTGAGCAGCGGCGCCGGCAGCCAGGGCCAGCGCGCCGCCAGCGCGGTGCGGAAGGCACTCACGTCGAGGTCGGGGATGTCGCCGCCGGGCAGCCCGGCGCTCTCGGTCCAGGGCCGGTCGTCGCGGCCGAGCAGGGGCAGCAGGCGCGACAGGGCGTGCTCGGCGAGCTTGCGGTAGGTCGTGATCTTGCCGCCGAAGACCGACAGCAGCGGCGGCCTGTCCTCGCCGCCGTCGACGTTGAGCACGTAGTCGCGGGTCACGGTCGAGGCGCTTTCCGCGGCGTCGTCATAGAGCGGCCGAACCCCGGCGTAGGTCCAGACCACGTCGGCCGGCGACACCGGCTTGTCGAAGTAGTGGGAGACCGCTTCGCAGAGATAGCCGATCTCCGACTCGGTGATCGCCACCTCCGCCGGATCGCCCTGGAAGGGCACGTCGGTGGTGCCGATCAGGGTGAAGCTCTCCTCGTAGGGGATCGCGAAGATCACCCGCTGATCGGGATGCTGGAAGATGTAGGCCTGCTCGCCCTCGAACAGCCGCGGCACGACGATGTGGCTGCCCTTGACCAGGCGCAGGTCGTCGCCCCGGTTGCTGCCGGTGACCCGGCTGCGCACCTCGGTGACCCAGGGCCCGGCGGCATTGACCAGGGCCCGCGCCCGCACCAGGCGCTCCCCGCCGCCCTCGCCCGACTGCAGGCGCGCCTCCCAGAGCCCGTCCCGGCGCTGCGCGCTCAGGCAGCGCGTCCGGGTCGCGACCTCGGCGCCGCGCTCCGCCGCGTCCATGGCGTTCAGCACCACCAGGCGCGAGTCCTCGACCCAGCAGTCGGCGTAGCAGAAGCCCTTGCGAAAGGACTCCTTGAGCGGCGCGCCGTAGGGGTCCTGGCGCAGCTTGAGCCCGCGCGAGCCGTGCAGGCGCTCCCGGCCGCCCAGGTGATCGTAGAGAAACAGGCCCATGCGGATCAGCCAGGCCGGCCGCAGGTTGCGGTCATGCGGCAGCACGAAGTCGAGGGGCCAGATGATATGCGGCGCCGCCCGCAGCAGCACCTCGCGCTCGATCAGGGCCTCGCGGACCAGGCGGAACTCGTAGTGCTCGAGGTAGCGCAGGCCGCCGTGGATCAGCTTGGTGCTGGCCGAGGAGGTGGCGCTGGCCAGATCGCTCTGCTCGCAGAGCAGGACGGAGAGGCCGCGGCCGGCGGCATCGCGCGCGATGCCGACGCCGTTGATTCCGCCACCCACGATGAGCAGATCGACCGGCTCAGACAAAGCCTGGAACATCCTCCCCAGTGGCCGGCGGCCGCCTTGTGCTCGGCGTCGTCCGGCGTCGCGGCGGATGATAGTCACAGCCGCGTTATGTTCGCAATCGAAAATGATCAGGGCAGTTCTTTTCTAATACGAAATACTGCATAGGGTCGCTCGGACACTATGCCGCCCCCGCTCCGCCGGCCACCGCCGCGCCTAGCCCTCGGCGATGTGCAGCGCGACCCCGGCCTCGGCCAGCATCTCGCGGATCGGCGCCGGCGGCGGCTGGTCGGTGATCACCGCGTCGAGCTGGGACAGATGCCCGAGGCGGACCAGGGCGGTGCGGCCGAACTTGCTGTGGTCGGCGACCAGGAAGACCTGTCGGGCATTCTCGATGATCGCCTGCGCCACCCGCACCTCGCGATAGTCGAAATCGAGCAGCGCGCCGTCGTCGGCGATGCCGCTGATGCCGATGATCGCGTAGTCGACCAGGAACTGGCGGATCAGGTCGATCGCCGCCTCGCCGACGATGCCCTGGTCGCGGCTCCGCACGAGGCCGCCGGCGACGATCAGCTCGAACCCCGGGTTGCTGCTCAAGATACTGGCAACATTGAGGTTATTGGTGATGATCCGAAGCCCGACGTGGTCCTGAAGGGCCTTCGCCACCTCTTCCGTGGTGGTGCCGATGTTGATGAACAGCGAGGCGTTGTCGGGGATCTGCCGGGCGGCGATCCGGGCGATGCGGCGCTTCTCCTCCAGGCACAGGACCTGCCGGGTCTTGTAGGCCAGGTTCTCGACCGAGGAAGGCAGGCCGGCGCCGCCGTGGTAGCGCTGGAGCTGCGCCGAGTCGCAGAGGGCGTTGATATCGCGGCGGATGGTCTGCGGCGTCACCGCGAAGCGCTGGGCCAGCGCCTCGATGGCCACGAAGCCGTGGCGCTGCACCAGCTCCAGTATCTGCTCCCGACGCTCGGCATGCCCCGCCATGGGCGCGTCTTCCCCGACCCCCCGGCCCGCCGGCCGCTCGACCCCGGCAGTATAGGCGCGCCCCGCCTATTTTCGGAACCGAAAATGACGATCAGGGACCCCTGTGAGCCCGGCGGAGCGGCCGGCAGGCGCGTCAGGCGGCCTGTCGGCTCCCGTCGCCCGCGGCCTCCGTCGGGAAGCCGGCCGCCGCCAGCAGGCCGCCGATGGCCTGTCGGACGGCTTCGTCGTCCCGGAAGGCGACGTTGACGGCGGCCTCCTCGGTGACACCCTTGACGGTCGCCTCGAGCGGCGCCTCCAGTCCCTCGATCGTCAGGCTCAAGAGGTCGCCGGCCTGGCAGCCGAGGGTGCCGGTCAGCGCGGCGCCGCCCGGCGAGAGATTCTCCACGACGCAGTCCCCCTGCCGGTCCTCGGCCTGCCAGCGCCCCTGCCAGCGGACCTCCTGGCGCTGCTCGGCGCGGCGGTCGCCGATCGCGGATTCGCGGAGCTTCACCGTCATGCTCTGCAGCTCCGCGGCGAGCTTCACCGAGAGCTCGGCGAGGCCGGCGGAGTCCTCCAGGACCTTGCCGGCCGAGCCGCCGGCCTGCACCGCGGCCTCGGTGACGCTGCCGATCGAGTCGCTGACCATCTCCGTGCCGCTGCAGGCCAGCTCCGCGTTGCGGGCGATCTCGCCGGTGGCGGTGCGCTGCTGCTCCATCGCCGAGGCGATGACGGAGGAGATCTCGTTGATCTCCGAGATGGTCACGGCGATCGCCTTGATGACCTCGGCCGCGCCGCCGGTGGCCGCCTGGATCGCGCCGATCTGCTGGGTGATCTCCTCGGTCGCCTTGGCGGTCTGGTTGGCGAGCGTCTTGACCTCGCTGGCGACCACGGCGAAGCCCTTGCCCGCCTCGCCGGCGCGCGCCGCTTCGATGGTCGCGTTGAGCGCCAGCAGGTTGGTCTGCTCTGCGATGTCCGAGATCAGGTGCACGACCTCGCCGACCTTCTGGGCGCCGGCCACCAGGGCCTCGACCTCGCTGTTGGTGCGCACGGCCTGATCGCTCGCGCGCTGGGCGATCTCGCTCGACTTGCTCACCTGATTCGAGATCTCGTCGATCGAGGCGGTCAGCTCCTCGGCCGCCGAGGCGACGCTCTGCACGTTGCTGGAGGCGTCCGCCGAGGCGCTGCTGACCGCGGTCGCCTGGTCCTTGGTCTGGTTCGCCAGATCGGCCATCGTCTTCGCTTCCCCGGCCATGTCGCCGGCCGAGTTGCGCACGTTCTCGACGATGTCCTTGACGCTGACGTCGAGGGAATCGGCGAGGCTCTCCATCAGCCCGTTCTTCTCTTCCTGGGCCCGGCGTTGGCTGGCCGCCTGCGCCGCGCGCAGGCGCTCCATCTCGATGCCGCTCTCCTTGAAAATCTGCAGCGCGCCGGCCATGTCGCCGATCTCGTCGCGCCGCTCGCGCCCCGGCACCTCGACCGTGAAGTCGTTGCGCGCCAAGCGGGACATGGTGGCGCCCAGGGCGCCGAGCGGCTTGCTGATCGAGCGGCCGAGCAGGAACGCGAGGACGCCGCCGAGCAGCAAGGCGATCAGCGAGCCGACGACGATCAGCGTGCGGCTGAAGGCGTCGCGCGCCTGGGTCTCCTGCGCGATCTCGCCGTTGGTGGCGGCGATCAGCGCGGCGATCTCGGCGCGCAGCGTGGCCATCGCCTCGCGCGCCTCCGCCTGGCTCTGCAAGGTGGCCTGCAGCGCCGCGAAGGTCTCGGCATGGGCCTGTGCCTCGGCCCGGAGGCCCTCGGTGACAGGGCGCGCCTCGCCGTCGGTGAGTCTCTTGGCGAGATGCCGGATCAAGGCGTCGACCTTGACGAAGGCCTTCTCGACCGCCGCGCCGCTCTCGGCGGCCGCGGGCGCGGCCAGGAAGTCGACCACCGCGAGCTGCAGGCTGCGGCCGAGCGAGACCAGCCGCAGGGCGTTGGTCGCGCCGGTGACCGCCGACGCGGAGGCCTCCTGGACGGCCGCCAGTTGCCGGACGGTCTCTTCGTAGGCCGCGCTCTGGCGGTCCCGCAGCGCCGCCACCGAGGCGGAGATGCGTGCCGAGCTGTCGGCCAAGCCGGCCAGCGCCTCGTCGACCGCGCGCCTGTCCGCCAGGGCCTCGGCCAGCGCCTTGAAGCTCTTGCGATAGTCGGTGGCCGCCTTGGAGATCTCGGCGATGGCCGGCTCGTCCTCGGAGCCCTTGGCGAGCTTCCGCAGCTCGAGGTTGGCGAGGAACATGCCCTTGATGAAGCCGTTGGCCTGTTCCGCCGCCTCCGGCGCCAGGCTGAAGCGATGCACCGCTTCGGCCTCGCGCGCCCGCAGGCTGTTCTCCAGCAGGCGGTCGGCGGTCCTCGCCAACTGCAGGCGCTTCCGGCGCTCGGCCTCGGTCGCCCGCAGGCTCTCGCCGGCCTGCTCGGCACGGGCTTTCTGCAACACCCGCAGCTCGATCGCGCCGGCGTTGATGGCCTCGATCCGCTGCGCCAGGCCTTGTAGCTGCCGCTGCTTCTCCTGCTCGCGGCCGGCGAAGGCCTGGAGCCGGGCGCGGAAGCCCGCGGCCAGATCGGCGAGCTGTGCCACCAGGTCTTCCCGCCCGCCGCCGGCAACCCGCTCGGCCAGAGAGAGCTGCGCGGTATCGACCGCGTCCAAGGCCGCCTCGGCGGTCGTCAGGCTCTGCGGGTCGCCGCGCTCCTCGAAGCGGGCGGTCGCCAGGACCGCCTCTTCGAAGGCGCCGCTCACCCCGGCGATGGCGTCGCGCAGGCCGACGGCCTCGGCGTAGCGGGTCAGGCTGGTCCAGCCGATGATGCCGACCAAGGCGGCACAGGCCAGGACCAGGGCGAAGCCGGCGCAGATTCTACCGTTGAGTGTCATTCTGGCTGAGGTCCTCGCGATTTGGGGCACAGGTGCGGGCGTTCGGCGTAGCTCTGGTGTCGTTGTTTTTCGCCGCCTTGCGTACGAGACGGGCCCTTATGCGAATACCCACCTTCGATTTAGAACTGATTAAAGGCTTTCGCCTATTACTTTTGTCGCGGCCACGCGCTGTGCGTGCAGCCCGCTACCGTCGGGGTAGCCGCCGCCAAGACCGAACCAGTCCGCAGGACCCATTCGAACGGAGGACCCTTTGATGATCCGCAAGACGCCGCTTTTGGCTGTCGCCATCGCTTTCGGCCTCGGCGGTTTCGCCGGCCCGCTCGCGGCCAACGACTACGAGCCGCAGATCCGCTCCACTTTCGAGAACCAGATCAAGCCCTGGCTGTCCGACCCGGTCGTGGTCGACGCCGTCAAGGCGCAGAACCAGTCCCATGCCGGGCTGAACGACGGCGATATCGATGCCCTCGACCAGCAGTGGCGGGCCGAGGCCAAGGCCGGT
This sequence comes from Kiloniellales bacterium, assembly GCA_028280455.1. Lineage (GTDB taxonomy): Bacteria > Pseudomonadota > Alphaproteobacteria > Kiloniellales > JAKSDN01 > JANQLT01. The sequence continues at coordinate 15,476 of JANQLT010000147.1, read as the reverse complement.
GCCGGGCCGCTGATCGACAAGGTCCTGGCCCACAGCCTGTCCAAGTTCCTGTCCGACAAGAAGAGCAGCATCGGCGCCGTGGTGACCGAGATGTTCATCATGGACAACCGCGGCCTCAACGTCGGCCAGAGCGACGTCACCTCGGACTACATGCAGGGCGACGAGGCCAAGTGGCAGAAGACCTACTCGGTCGGCCCCGACGCGGTCTTCGTCGACGAGGTCGAGTTCGACGACAGCACCGAGAGCTTCCAGTCGCAGATCAGCGGCACGGTGGTCGATCCCACCACGGGTCAGGCGATCGGCGCCATCACCATCGGCATCAACATCGAAGAGCTCTCCTGAGCCCGTCTCTTCAAGATCCTCTTTGCGCTCGACTTAAAGCGGGGCCGCGCCACAAAGGCGCGGCCCTTTCGAGTCGCGCGGCCGGCTGGAGCGTTTTCCGCTCACGCGGAACACGGCACCGGCCCGCCCCCCTCCCGGCACCCAATAGGATACTGCCGTGGGTGGCCGGGAGGGGGGGCCGGCCGGTGCCGTCCGATCGGAAACGCGCTAGCCTGGGCTGCGCGGGCCCGCCGGCGGGCGGTCTTGGGCCCAGCGTTGCGCTTCGATCTCGCGGCGGCCCTGGCTCTCCTCGACCAGCGACGCGCTGAGCCGGGTGCCGGTCAGGCCGACGTCGATCACCGTCTTGACGAAGCGCAGCTCACCCGCTTCGAGGTCGATGTAGAGCGGCGCGTCGGGGTCGGAGGCCAGGAAGACCTCGTAGCGGCCCGGCAGGGCGTCTCGATAGAAGACCCGCTCGTAGGCCGCCTCGCCGACCCGCCGGCCGTTGACGATAACCTCCGGCGCCAGGGCCAGCATCAGCGGCAGGTCGCTGCGGTAGAAGTAGATCCGGCCCTGGCCGGGCGGCGGCGGGACCGGCAGCGCGATCGGCGCCGGCTCGCGGGCCGCGAAGGTCTCGCCCAGACGCTCGCCGAGACTCTCGCCCAGGCCCTCGCCGCGGGCCGCGCAGCCGGTCAGCAGCGCGACCGACAGGCCGGCCGCCAGCCACCCGCGCTTCATCACCGAATTCACTCCCGGCAGGCGGGCGCCCGATCCGGCCATGAGTCATTCCCGTCGCGGCGAAAAAGCCCCTCTCCGCCACGGAAGGTGCCGGAGAGGGGTCCGAGTCGCCTAGGGAATGGGGGGCGCGTCAGCCCGCGCCCGAGGCCCCGCTACCTGCAGGACCGGTAAACTGGTCTTCGCTCAGCCAACGACCCGCCAGGTGCCGTCGGACTCGCGGCAGGCGGTGCCGAAGGTCTGCTGGGTGCGGCCGCCGATCGTCACGGTCTGCTGGAACTCGCGGCAGTACTGGCCGCCGGCCGCGACGCCGTCGCGCGTCGGCGTGATGGTGCCGGAGTTGCCGCTGTCCGGGTTGCTCCAGACGATGGTCTCGCCGATCGGCGCCGAGGCCGCCTGGTACTGGGCCTGCTCGGCGCGCATGCGGTCGACGTCGTCGAGCGAGCGGCCGACTTCGCTGCCCAGCAGGCCGCCGATCACGGCGCCCGCGGCGGTGGCGGCGAGCTGGCCGCTGCCGCTGCCGAACTGCGAGCCCAGGAGGCCGCCTAGGGCCGCGCCGGTGACGCCACCGACCGTCTGCTTGGTGCCGTAGTCGCTCACGCCGCTGCAGCCCACGAGCAGTCCCAGCGACGCCACGGCTGCCAGCAGGCCCTTCTTGATCCCTAGTGTCATGGCCTTGTTTCCCTTTGTCTTGCGCCCTCTCGGGAGCGCATTGCCCGGCCGTCCCAAGCCTGGGCGGCCATGATGGGGAATCTAATGCTTGCATTTTTGATGTCAAGTTTAAATCTATCTATAACGACAAATGTGCATCGGAATTTGCGTGCAGATCTGAAAAGTGGCTGATATGTTGCGAGGATCGCTGGCCATTCTCGAGAGGGGGCGAATGGCGGACGAGCGTCTCTTCACGCCCGAAGAGCGTCAGCTCTACCTGACCATGATCGACCAGGTCGGCACGGCCTGGATCGACGTGTTCGAGGGCGACACCGAGTTCTACTCGGCCGCCTATTGGGACCTGCTGACCGAGATCTGGCGCAGCCCGGGGCCGGTCCGCAAGACCGATGCGCTGAAGTTCATGAAGGCCATCAAGTCGGCCCATACGGCGGGCAAGTACATCGACGAGGCCGTGCGGGTCGGCCTGATCGTCGAGAGCGACAACCCCAAGGACGCCCGCTCGAAGCTCCTGACCCTCTCGCCGGAGATGCGCGGCCGCCTGGACCGCTTCTTCGACCGGGCCCTGTCCCTGGTCGTCGAGACCGGCAAGGAGGTCGAGCCCTGAGGCTCGCCGCGCCCGGCCGGACCCACGATTGCTGCGGCACAGCAAGGCTTTCTCCGACAAAAAGACCCTAAGATTCTTAGTATTCTAGGGACTTGCTGCTACCCTGGGGCACCGTTACAGTGCGCCGCAGCATAACTGTTGCAGCGCAATAGCCAGGGCCGGCCCAGGACGGGCGGGCGGGCATCCTAGGGGATCAGGACCATCAACGAGCTCCACGGGTACTATCTCGAAGACCTTTCCGTCGGCATGACGGACGTCTTCACCAAGACGGTCACCGAGACCGACATCGTCACCTTTGCCGGCATCTCCGGCGACACCAACCCGGTGCACCTGAACAAGCTCTTCGCCCAGCGGACCATCTTCAAGGAGCGCATCGCCCACGGCATGCTCTCCGCCAGCTTCATCTCGGCCGTGCTGGGCACGCGCCTGCCGGGGCCCGGCTGCATCTACCTCAGCCAGTCGCTGTCCTTTCGCTCGGCGGTGCGGATCGGCGACACGGTGCTGGCCCGGGCGACGGTCAATGCCGTCGACCTCGACAAGAAGCGCGTCTCGATCGAGACCATCTGCCTGGTCGACGAGCGGGTCGCCGTCGAGGGCCTGGCCGAGCTGATGGTCGCCCGCCGGCCGGTGGAGATGCAGGCGGCCCAGTAGGGCTGCGTCCCCACACCACCGCGAGAACCCGCGAGCCTCGAGGGCCGGCGCCTTGCGCGCGCCGCCGCTTCGGTTAGCCTGCCGCCGTCAGACGGACTTGGCCTGAAGCGGAACCGACCCTTGCGCGTCCTGCGTCACAGCGAGAACCCGCCGCCCGAGCTGCGCGGCGCCGTGGTCGCCATCGGCAACTTCGACGGCATCCACCGCGGCCACCAGGCGGTCATGACGCGGGCCGGCCGCCTGGCCAAGGAGCTCGAGGCGCCGCTCGGCGTGATCACCTTCGAGCCCCACCCGCGCCGCTTCTTCCGGCCCGAGGACCCGGCCTTCCGCCTGACGCCCTTCCGGCTCAAGGCCCGGCTGATCGAGGCCCTGGGCGTCGAGCTGCTGGTGGTGCTGCGCTTCGATGCCGCCTTCGCCCGGGTCTCGGCGGAGGACTTCGTGCGCGACGTGCTGATCGAGGGCCTCGGCGTGCGCCACGTGGTGGTCGGCGACAACTTCCGCTTCGGCCATCGCCGCCAGGGCGACGTCGCGCTGCTCGAGACGCTCGGGCGCAGCGGCGGCTTCGGCGTCACCGCCATGAGCCGCGTGGTCGGCGCCGGCGACCAGCCCTTCTCCTCCAGCCTGGTGCGCGACTATCTCAAGGCCGGCAACCCGACCCGCGCCGGCCTGCTGCTCGGCCGCTACTGGGAGATCGTCGGCCGGGTCGTGCGGGGCGACCGGCGCGGCCGCGACCTGGGCTACCCGACCGCCAACCTGCAGCTCGGGCCGATCCTGCAGCCGGCCTTCGGCGTCTACGCCGTGCGCGCCGGCATCGACCAGGGCGCCGAGACGACCTGGTACGGCGGCGCCGCCAACCTCGGCATCCGGCCGATGTTCGAAACCCGAAAGCCCTTGCTGGAAACCTACCTCTTCGACTTCGACGGCGATCTCTACGGCCGCCAGCTCCGAGTCGCCCTGGTCGACTACCTGCGCCCCGAGGCGCGCTTCGACAACCTCGAGGCCTTGCAGGCGCAGATGGCCGAGGACTGCCGGCGGGCCCGCGCCAGCCTGGCCTACGAGCAGTGGGACGCGAGCTGGCCGGCCAGCCCCTTCATGGCCGCCGAGCCGGCGCTGAAGGACTGATACCAAGCTGCGATGAGTGAAACCCATCGCAGGCCGGTATGAGCTCGACGCCTACTCCGCCGCCTCGATGCCGATGAAGCCGCCGGACTGGCGCTGCCAGAAGCCGGCGTAGAGGCCGCCGCGCGCCATCAGCTCGCTGTGGCTGCCCTGCTCGACCACCCGGCCGGACTCCATCACGACGATGCGGTCCATGTGCGCGATGGTCGAGAGACGGTGGGCGATGGCGATCACCGTGCGGCCCTCCATCAGCCGGCGCAGCGCCGTCTGCACCGCCGCCTCGGTCTCCGAGTCGAGCGCGGCGGTCGCCTCGTCGAGGGCCAGGATCGGCGCGTCCTTGAGGATCGCCCGGGCGATGGCGATGCGCTGGCGCTGGCCGCCGGAGAGCTTGACGCCGCGCTCGCCGAGATGGGCGTCGTAGCCCTCGCGGCCCTTGTGGTCGCGCAGCCCGGCGATGAAGACGTCGGCCGCGGCGTCCTTGGCCGCGGCGATGGCCGCCTCGCGGTCGGCGGCGGGCCGGCCGTAGAGGATGTTGTCCAGGGCCGAGCGATTGAACATCGCCGTCTCCTGCGTGACCATCGCGATCTGCCGGCGCAGGTGGTCCTGCGGCAGCTCGCGGATGTCGACGCCGTCGAGCGTGATGCGGCCGCCCTCGACGTCGTAGAGCCGCAGCAGCAGCGACAGCGCGGTCGACTTGCCGGCGCCGGAGCGGCCGACCAGGGCGACCTTCTCGCCGGGCCGCAGGTCGAGCGAGAAGCCGTTCAGGCCGCCGCCCGGCCCCAGGCCGACGATGCCGCCGCCAGCCGCGAGGTGCTCGAGCCCGCCTTCGCTGAGCTCGCCGCCATCGGCCGCTTCCGCCGCCTCGGGCTCGTCGCGGCCGTAGCGGAAGACCACCGCCTCGAAGGCGATCGCGCCCGCGGCCCGGCCGCGCGCCTCGGCGTCCGGCGCGTCGACGATCTCGTGCGGCGGCGAGAGGGTGCGCATGCCGTCCTCGACCGTGCCGAAGTTGGCGAAGATGTTCATGGTGGTGAAGGAGATCCAGCCGCTGAGCTGGCTGATGCGCATGCCGAGGAAGCCGGCCATGGCGATCGGCCCGGGCCCGGTCTCGCCGGCCGCCCAGAGCCAGAGCGCGGCGCCGACCATGACCACCGGCAGGGCGCCGGCCAGCAGCGCCAGGCCGGCGCGGAAGGCCTGGACCGTGCGGCCGAAGGCCAGCGCCGTCTCGCGCCAGCGCGCCAGCGAGGCGCGCGCCGCTGCCTCCTCGCGGCCGGCATGGGCGAAGAGCTTGACCGTGGCCATGTGCGACAGGCTGTCGACGAACTGGCCGGTCAGGCCGGCGCGCGCCTCGGCCCGGCGCCGCGAGCGCTCGCGGATGCGCGGCAGGAAGTAGCCGACCAGGAGGCAGAAGGCGGCGATCCAGGCGAGCAGGATCAGACAGAGCCGCCAGTCGGCGCCGCCCAGCGCGAGCAGGGCGCCGAGCACGGCGGCGACCGCGAAGCCGACCGAGCTGACCAGCTCGATGACGATGTCGGTCAGCGAGGTCGCCGTCTGCATCTGCTTCTGGGCCAGGCGGCCGGTGAAGTCGTCCTCGAAGTAGCGCAGGCTCTGGCCGAGGGTGTGGCGATGCAGGCGCCAGACGCCGAGGTGGAACAGCCCGGGGCCGAGGCTGCGGCTGACCAGGGCGCTGGAGAGGATCATCAGCGCCGGCCGCAGCAGCAGGAAGAAGCCGGCCGCCATGATCAGGATCGGGCCCTGCGCGGCGAAGAAGGCCTCCGGCCCGCCGACCGCCTGGTCGATGATCCAGCCGATCAGAAAGGCGCCGACCGCCTCGGAGAGCCCGACCAGCAGCGACAGCAGCGCGGCGCAGGCCAGGGCCGGGCCGGCGCCCCTCATCATCCAGCGCATGAAGGGCCAGAGCCGCTCGGGCGGCGGTCCCTCGCCGGCCGCGTAGGGATCGAACAGTCGTTCGGTCCAGAGCATCGGGGTCGCCCCTCTCCGCGTTGCTCGACGGCCCGGCCCGATCGGCCGGCCGGCCGGCCGGATCTTTGTCCTTAGGTCGAGGCGGGCAAGGCCCCGTCGGCGGCAAGGGCGGCCCGGTCTCGCCGCCAGTCTGCCAGAGTCCCGCCGGGAAGTCCCGGCCTGGGGCGGCGATCGGTCAAGTCTGCCGGCAAGGCGCCGGGAACCGCGCCAAGGCCGGGCGAGCTGTCGTAGACAGTCCCTGGCCGGTGGCCGCCCCGACCCGGCGCGCCCGCCGGCCCGCGCGAGACGTCAAACTGTCATACGCCTTATGATAGGCGAGACGACGGGAAGCTAAATCAGGCGTATCCCGTTGCCTGCTGACCCGGGGAGGAGCTCGACCATGCCGACAGAGGTCTACTTCGCGACCAACCGAACCCAGCCGACGCGCCGCGGCGGCCCCTTCGGCAACCGCTTCCATCGCGACGGCCCGCAGTTCTACGAGGTCGGCAAGGCGACCGTGACCTGGGGCGAGCCCGACCCGCGCAACCGCGACTGGGACGACTTCACCGTCACCTACCAGCTCCAGCAGGGCCGCCGGCCGCGGGTCGAGGCGCCGGCCAGCGGCGCGGTGCCCGAGATGCACCGCAAGAGCAGCCGCGGCGAGATCGTCGGCAGCGCGAACCTGTTCCGCTCGCTGCGCGCCGAGATGGTCACCTCCGGCAAGGACATCCTGGTCTACCTGCACGGCTTCGCGAACAGCTTCGACAGCGCCATGGCGCGCGCCGCGCAGCTCAAGGAGCTCTACCGCATCGCGCCGGCCGACGGCGGTGCCGAGTACGAGCCCTACATCTTCGCCTTCTCCTGGCCCTCCGACGGCAAGGTGCAGCCGCCTTGGAAGTACACCAGCGACCGCGAGGACGCCGCGCTCTCGGGCGTCGCCATGGCCCGGGCGCTGCGCCGGCTGGTCGACTTCCTTAACGACGGCGAGCGCTGCGACTGCCGCCTGCACCTGGTCGCCCACAGCATGGGCAACTGGGCGCTGCGCCACGCGGTCCTGGGCCTGCGCGCCCTGCTCGACGGCGGCCGCCTGCCGAGCATCTTCGAGAACGCCTTCCTGATGGCGGCGGACGAGGACGAGGACTGCTTCGAGCACCGCGACAAGATGGTCGGCCTGACCGAGCTGGCCAACGCGATCCACGTCTACCACAGCCGCGACGACCTGGCCCTCAAGGTCAGCGACGAGACCAAGGGCAACATGGACCGCCTCGGCGCCCACGGCCCCAAGAGCTTCAGCGGCATCAGCACGCGGATCAACGCCATCGACTGCCGCCAGGTCGACTACACCGACCTGGCCCACGGCAAGCACCAGTACTACCGGCTGCGCCGCGAGGTGATCGCCGACGTCAAGCAGGTGCTCGCCGGCAAGCTCCCGCCCGAGCGGATCCCGGAGCGCGAGACCGTCGAGCCGGCCCGGCGCTTCCGCATCAAGGGCGACTGAGCCTCGATCGGCGGCGGACGCGCGGCGGCCGGGGTCGATCGCGGAGGCCTGCGAGCCAGCGAGCCAGCAGCGGGCCGACCGGCCCCTTGCTTGACCCTCCCGGGGCCGCTCACTAAGGTCCGCCGCCATGAGACCGCAACGAATCCGCCGTCGGGACGCGCGAATTAGCCACCCGGCCGCCCTCGGGCTGCCGGGCCTAAGCGATTCGCCCTTTCCCCTCGGACAGGAGGTTGCGTGTCATGCACGCTCTTGAACGGTCAGAGCCGCTCCAACTCTCGCATCCAAGGCCTCGGAGGCGCCGGCGAGGCGCCGCGCCGCGGCACAGCCTGGTGAGCGCCGCGCCATGACGCCGGACTACAAAAGCACCGTCTTCCTGCCGCGCAGCGACTTCCCGATGCGCGCCGGCCTGCCCGCGCGCGAGCCGGAGATCCTGGCGCGCTGGCAGGAGATGGACCTCTTCGGGCGCCTGCGCCGCGAGTCGGCCGGGCGCGAGAAGTTCGTGCTGCACGACGGGCCGCCCTACGCCAACGGCCATCTGCACATGGGCCATGCCCTGAACAAGATCCTCAAGGACGTCATCAACCGCTCGCAGCAGATGCTCGGCCACGACGCCCACTACGTGCCGGGCTGGGACTGCCACGGCCTGCCGATCGAGTGGAAGGTCGAGGAGCGCTACCGCGCCGAGGGCAAGGACAAGGACGAGGTGCCGCCGGTCGAGTTCCGGCGCGAGTGCCGCGATTTCGCCGAGCACTGGATCGGCGTGCAGACCGAGGAGTTCAAGCGGCTCGGCGTCGAGGGCAACTGGGAGCGGCCCTACACCACCATGGCCTACGCGGCCGAGGCGCAGATCGTCCGCGAGATCGGCAAGTTCCTGATGAACGGCGGGCTCTACCAGGGCGCCAAGCCGGTGCTCTGGTCGGTGGTCGAGAAGACCGCCCTCGCGGATGCAGAGGTCGAGTACGCCGACCACACCTCGACGACCATCTGGGTGCGCTTCCCGGTGGCGACGGCCTCGCAGCCGGCGCTCGAGGGCGCCTCGGTGGTGATCTGGACCACCACGCCCTGGACCATCCCCGGCAACCGGGCCATCGGCTACCACAAGGGCGAGCGCTACCTGCTGCTCGAGGTCCTGCAGCCGGGCGAGGAGAGCCGCGCCCGGGCCGGCGAGAAGCTCGTGGTCGGCACAGCGCTGCTGGAGCAGGCGCTCAAGGACCTGCGCATCGCCGAGCATAAGGTCGTCGCGGAGCTCGCCGGCGCCGACCTGGCCGGCACGGTCTGCGCCCATCCCTTGCGCGGCCAGGGCTACGACTTCGAGGTGCCGCTGCACCACGGCGACTTCGTCACCACCGACCAGGGCACCGGCTTCGTGCACATCAATCCCGGCGCCGGCACCGACGACTACGAGCTGGGCCTGCGCCACGGCCTGGAGATGCCGATCACGGTCGACGACGAGGGCGTCTTCATGCCCCACGTGCCGCTGTTCGCCGGCAAGCGCGTCTACACGGCCGAGGGCAAGCACGGCGACGCCAACGAGGCGGTGAACAGCGCGCTGGAGGCGGCGGGCAAGCTGCTGCACCGGGGCAAGCTGCGGCACAGCTACCCGCACTCCTGGCGCTCCAAGGCGCCGCTGATCTTCCGCAACACGCCGCAGTGGTTCATCTCCATGGAGACCAACGACCTGCGGCGGAAGGCGCTGCAGTCGATCGAGGCGACGCGCTTCGTGCCCTCGGGCGGCAAGGCGCGGCTCTACGCCATGATCGAGCAGCGGCCGGACTGGTGCGTCTCGCGCCAGCGGCTCTGGGGCGTGCCCCTGCCGATCTTCGTCGAGAAGGCGAGCGGCGAGCCGCTGCGCGACCAGCAGGTGATCGACCGGGTCGCCGCGACCTTCGAGGAGGAGGGCGGCGATGCCTGGTTCTCCAGCGACCCGCAGCGCTTCCTCGGCAACGAGTACAAGGCCGAGGACTACAGGCAGGTAACCGACGTGGTCGAGGTCTGGTTCGATTCGGGCTCGACGCACAGCTTTGTCTTGGAGACCCGGCCGGAGCTGAAGTGGCCGGCCTCGCTCTACCTCGAGGGCTCCGACCAGCACCGCGGCTGGTTCCACACCTCGCTGCTGGAATCATCCGGCACCCGCGGCCGGGCGCCCTACGACGCGGTGCTGACCCACGGCTTCGCCCTCGACGAGCAGGGCCACAAGATGTCCAAGTCCCTGGGCAACGTGGTCTCGCCGCAGGAGATCATCGAGAAGAACGGCGCCGACATCCTGCGCCTCTGGGTGGTCGCCTCGGACTACGCCGAGGACGTGCGGATCGGCCCGGAGATCCTGCGCCACCAGGTCGACACCTATCGCCGGCTGCGCAACACCTTGCGCTACCTGATCGGCAACCTGGCCGACTTCGACCCCGCCGAGCGCCTGCCCGTCGAGCAGATGCCGGAGCTGGAGCGCTGGGTGCTGCACCGCCTGAGCGAGCTCGACCGGGTGGTGCGCCAGGGCTGCCACGACTTCGACTTCCACCGCATCTACCGCGAGCTGCACAACTTCTGCGCCGTCGACCTCTCGGCCTTCTACTTCGACATCCGCAAGGACCAGCTCTACTGCGACCGGCCGGACTCGATCCGCCGCCGCGCCTGCCGGACGGTGCTCGACCTGCTGTTCGACCACCTGACCGCCTGGCTGGCGCCGATCCTCTGCTTCACCGCCGAGGAGGCCTGGCTGGCCCGGCCGCGCCGCGCCGAGGAGCAGGCGGCAGAGAGCGTCCACCTGCGGCTCTTCCCCGAGGTGCCCGCCGACTGGCGCGACGAGGCCCTGGCCGCGCGCTGGAGCAAGCTGCGCGAGCTGCGCCGCGTGGTGACCGGCGCCCTGGAGCTGGAGCGGGCCGAGAAGCGGATCGGCGCCTCGCTGCAGGCCCATCCGCAGGTCTACTGCAGCCGCGCCGACCTGCTGGCGGCGGCCGAGGGCCTCGATCTCGCCGAGATCGCCATCACCTCGGACCTGACCCTGCATCGCGAGGCCGCGCCCGAGGGCGCCTTCACCCTGGAGGAGGTGCCGGAGGTCGGCGTCACGGTCGGCCTGGCGGCGGGCCAGAAGTGCGCCCGCTGCTGGAAGGTCCTGCCGGAGGTCGGCCTGGACCCGCGGGCGCCGGAGACCTGCAAGCGCTGCGCCGATGCCGTCGCCCATCTCGGCGTGGCCGCCCAGTAGCGTGTCCGCCTCGCCGCCCAGCAGCGCCGACGCCAGCGCGCCGAAGCGCGGCAGCGTCCGGGCCTACGCCCTGGGCCTCGCCGCCCTGGTGATCCTGCTCGACCAGCTCAGCAAGTGGCTGATCCTCGCCGTGGTCATGCAGCCGCCGCGGCAGATCGAGGTGCTGCCCTTCTTCAACCTGGTGCTGACCTACAACCGGGGCATCTCCTTCGGCATGTTGAGCGGCGATTCGCCCTGGCAGCCCTTCCTGCTGGCCGGCCTGGCCCTGGCCATCGTCGCCGGCCTGCTGATCTGGCTGTTCCGCCAGGACGGCCTGCTGGCCTCCCTGGCCATCGGCCTGGTCGTCGGCGGCGCGCTGGGCAACGTGATCGACCGGATGATCCACCCGGGGGTGGTGGATTTTCTCGATTTCCACGTCGCCGGCTGGCACTGGCCGGCCTTCAACATCGCCGACAGCGCTATCACCGTCGGCGTAATCCTACTGCTCCTGGATGGCTTGTTCTGGGACCGCGAGCGCGCTAAATAGAGGCAGAAAACGAAATCCGATCAATGCTTTCGAGTGGGACGGGGTGTCATGAAAGCAGCTTTCGGCAAGTCTAGAGGCGGCCTGACCCTGGTCATCGGGGCGGCCATCCTGGTGGCCCTGGGCGGCTGCTCCGGCGTCAAGAAGCAGCTCGGCCTGGCCAAGTCGCAGCCCGACGAGTTCCGCGTGGTCTCGCGGGCGCCGCTCAGCCTGCCGCCGGACTTCACCCTGCGGCCGCCGCAGCCCGGCGCCGTCCGGCCGCAGGAGGGCACCGCCACCCAGCAGGCGCGCACCGCCGTGTTCCGCGCCGAGGGCAGCCAGAACCAGACCCAGCAGCTCGGCGCCGCGGCGTTGGCCGACGGCCGCAGCCTCGGCGAGCAGGCCCTGCTGAACTCCGCCGGCGCGCTCAACATCGACCCCTCGATCCGCGCCACGGTCGATACCGAGACCCAGACGATCAACGAGGAGTCGACCGACTTCATCGACAACCTGGTGTTCTGGAGAGACCCGGAGAAGCCGGGCGTCATCGTCGATGCCGAGGCCGAGGCGGCCCGCCTGCGCGAGAACGCGGCCCTCGGCCGCGCCGCGACCTCCGGCCGCACGCCGACCATCGAGCGCAAGAAGAAGGCGATCCTGGAAGGCCTCTTCTAGGCGGCAAGCCCCCGCCAAGAGGGAGCCGCAGGACGGCCCTGGTAGCCGCGGGCCGGCCAAGCTTCCGGTAAGAACCTCGCGATAAGGTGACGCGCCCGCCGGCGCGGCGGCGCCCGGGCGCCTTGTGCCGTCGGCGCCGGGCGCCATATTGAGCGGAAGCCGTCGGCGCCCCGCGGGGCCGAGGCCCGGGCTCCGCGACCGCGCCGGCAAGCGAGCCCCGAGAAACCGCGCTCAGGAGGTTTCATGCGCCAGTTCGCGACCCGGCCGCCGTTGCTGGCGGCCCTGCTCGCCCTCCTGGTCCTGCTGCCCGCCATGGAGCGGGCCGCCCGGGCCGAGCTCTTCAAGCCCGAGACCTTCACCCTCGACAACGGCCTGCAGGTGGTCGTGGTCTCGAACCACCGGGCGCCGATCGTCACCCACATGCTCTGGTACAAGGTCGGCGGCGCCGACGAGCCGGTCGGCAAGTCGGGCATCGCCCACTTCCTCGAGCACCTGATGTTCAAGGGCACCGACAAGCTCGGGCCCGGCGAGTTCTCCGAGATCATCGCCCGCAACGGCGGCCGCGAGAACGCCTTCACGAGCTGGGACTACACCGGCTACTTCCAGACCGTCGCCAAGGACCGCCTCGAGATCATGATGCAGCACGAGGCGGACCGCATGACCAACCTGCGGCTGACCGAAGACCTGGTCGACACCGAGCGCCTGGTGGTGCTCGAGGAGCGCCGCTCGCGGATCGACAACGAGCCGCAGTCCCAGCTCAACGAGATGGTCAACGCCGCGCTCTACCTGAACTACCCCTACCGGATCCCACTGATCGGCTGGCAGCACGAGATCGAGGACCTGACCCTCGAAGACGCCCTCGCCTTCTACGAGGACTGGTACGCGCCCAACAACGCGGTGCTGATCGTCCAGGGCGACGTCACCGCCGCCGAGGTGCGGCCACTGGCCGAGAAGCACTACGGCCCGATTCCGCGCCGTGACCTGCCGCCGCGCGCGCGCCTGGTCGAGCCGCCGCACAAGGCGCCGCGCACCGTCGAGCTGGAGAGCGCGCGGGTGCGCCAGCCGGCGCTCTGGATCGAGTACCTGGCGCCGAGCTACGGCCACGGCCCGACGGAGCAGGCCTACGCCCTGCAGGTGCTCGACCAGATCATCGGCGGCGGCGCCACCAGCCGGCTCTACAAGAGCCTGGTCGTCGAGCAGGGGCTCGCGGCCAGCGCCGGCAGCGGTTACAGCCCCGGCGGCGTCGGCCCCAGCGCCTTCCGCCTGTTCATCTCGCCGCGCCCCGGCATCGAGCTCGAGGACCTGGAGGCCGCCCTGCGGGCCGAGATCGAGACGCTGCTGCGCGACGGCGTCACCGAGGCCGAGGTCGAGACCGCCCGGACCCGCCTGAACGCCGCGGCGATCTACGCCCGCGACCGGCTGGGCACCGCCGCCAACGTGTTCGGCCGGGCGCTGACCACCGGCCAGAGCGTCGAGGACGTCGAGGCCTGGCCGGCGCGCATCTCGGCGGTCACCGCCGATCAGGTCACGGCCGCCGCCCGCGCCGTGTTCCGGGACATCAGCTCGGTCACCGCCCGGCTGCTGCCCGAGCCGACCTCCTGAACCCAAGCGGCGATGGGTGAAACTCATCACCGCTTGGCAAGCGCGACTGCGCGCCCGCAGCGAAGCGAGGAAAGCCCCCGGAAAGCCCCCGGAAAGCCCCCGGAAAGCCCCCGGAAAGCCTGCGTGGCGTTTGAACGCAAAGGAGCTGCGACGAGCACACCTCATCGCAGCTCGCTATGAGGAGCCGAGACCATGAGTGATCAGAACAAGGCGCTTTCGTCTCCGACCTCGCCTGTTGCCCCCTCACCCCGACCCTCTCCCCCCAGGGGAGAGGGAGTCCGGACCGTGACCGGGGGGCGCCCTTCGCCCTCTCCCCAGCGGGAGAGGAGGGTGAGGGGGAGGCCGAAGGCCAAAAGGAGGGGCCTCTCGCTGCCAACCGCCGCCCTGTTCCTGGCGCTGGCCTGGCTGCTGCCGGCCGCGCCCGCCCTGGCCGTCGAGGTCAAGCGGGTGGTCAGCCCGGGCGGCATCGAGGCCTGGCTGGTCGAGGACCACAGCAACCCGATCATCGCCCTGGAGCTGAGCTTCCGCGGCGGCGCGGCGCTGGATCCCACCGGCAAGGAAGGCCTGGCCACCATGGTCTCCTCGACCATCGACGAAGGCGCCGGGCCGCTCGACTCCCAGGCCTTCCAGGGCCAGCTCGACAACCTGTCGATCCGCCTCAGCTTCGATGCCGGCCTCGACGTCTTCAGCGGCAGCCTGCGGACCCTGAGCGACAACCGCGAGACCGCCTTCGACATGCTGCGCCTGGCGCTGACCGAGGCGCGCTTCGACCAGGAGCCGGTCGAGCGCATCCGCGCCCAGCTCCTGGCCCGGCTCAAGTCGCAGGAGAACGACGCCGACATCATCGCCAGCCGCGCGCTGCGGCGGCTGATGTTCGAGGACCATCCCTATGCCCGCCAGGTCAACGGCACGCCGGACAGCCTGGCGGCGATCGAGACCGCCGACCTCCGGCGCTTCGTCGCCGAGCGCTTCGCGCGCGAGAACCTGAAGATCGGCGTGGTCGGCGACATCACCGCCGAGGACCTGGCCGGCCTGCTCGACGCGACCTTCGGGGCGCTGCCTGCCGCGGCGGCCGACGGGACGGTGCCGGAGATCGTGCCGCGCGCCGACGGCGACGTCGTGGTCATCGACCAGGACGTGCCGCAGTCCTCCGTCGTGCTCGGCCACGGCGGCATCAAGCGCGACGACCCGGACTACTACGCCGCCTACGTGGTCAACTACATCCTCGGCGGCGGCGGCTTCGCCTCGCGGCTCTACGAGGAGGTGCGCGAGAACCGCGGCCTGGCCTACTCGGTCTACTCCTACCTCAACGCCTTCGACCACAGCGCCCTGGTGCTCGGCGGCGTCGGCACCGCCAACGCCCGGGTCGGCGAGTCGATCGCCGTGATTCGCGAGGAGTGGCGGCGCATGGCCGAGCAGGGCCCGAGCGCCGAGGAGCTGGAGGCGGCCAAGACCTTCCTGACCGGCTCCTATCCCCTGCGCCAGACCAGCTCGGCGCGGATCGCCGGCATGCTGGTCGGCATCCAGCTCGAGGACCTCGGCATCGACTACATGGACCGGCGCAACGGCTACATCGAGGCGGTCACCCTGGACGACGCCAAGCGCGTCGCCGCCGCGCTCTATCACCCGGACAAGCTGACCATCGTCGTCGTCGGCCGCCCCGAGGGCGTCGAGCCCACGCGCGAGGCGCCGGGGCGGAGCTAGGGCGGTTAGAGATTGCCGGAGAAGCACGATCGGCCAAACTCACCCTTCGTCAAGCTCAGGGTGAGGGTGAAGACGAGCTTTCTCAATAAGTTAGCCTTACCCTGAGCTTGACGAAGGGTGAGCCCGGTCAAGGACACCAGGCTAGGGTCTGTGGACATTTAGGGGATTCCCAGCTCGGCGCGGTTTGTGATTCAAGACTGTCTTTTGGAAGGAGGCAGACTTGGATCGAGATGTCTTG